>CAZRXE010000404.1:0-1648 GCA_964603695.1 uncultured Heliomicrobium sp. | reverse complement strand
CATTGAAGGCGGCACGATCAGCGTGCCCGAAGGTTTCACCATTCAAAAAGTCGCCGCCGAAGAACTGACGCAATATCCGATGCTGGCCGCGCTGGATGATCGGGGACGACTGTTCGTCACCGAATCTTCCGGCAAAAACGTCTCCGGCAAAAAGATGGCCGAAGTCCCCGAATGCCGCATCAGCGTGCTGGAAGACACCGACGGCGACGGGCGTTACGACCGCACAAAAGTTTTCGCCGACAATCTCAGTTTGCCGATGGGCGCGTTGTGGCGAGGGCAGAGTTTATACGTCGCTTCGCCGCCGGATTTCGTTCGCCTGGATGACCGCGACAACGACGGCGTTGCGGAACATCGCGAAGTGATTTTGACCGGCTGGAATGTGCTGAACACTGCCAGTTTGCACGGCCCGTTTTTCGGCCCGGACGGTTGGATGTATCTGACGCACGGGCGGCACGGCTACAAGATTCAAACCAAAGAAGGCCAATTGCTGGAAGGCTTGGCTTCGCGCGTCTGGCGCAGCCGCGCGGACGGCACGGGCTTGGAGCGCGTCGTAGGCGGCGGTTTCGACAATCCCGTGGAACTGATTTTCACGCCGGCGGGCGAAATGATCGGCACGATGACTTACTTCACAGACCCGCAAGCCGGACAGCGCGACGCCTTGCTGCACTTTGTCGAAGGCGGCGTTTATCCCAAACCGCATCCGGCCATTGCCGAATTCAAACGCACGGGCGACCTGATGCCCGTGATGACCAAATTCGCGCGCATCGCGCCGTCCGGCCTGATGCAGTATCGCGGCCAGGCTTTTGGCCAAGACTTTCAAGGCAATCTGTTCACGGCCCAATTCAACCCGCACCGCGTCCAGCGCCACAAACTCTTTCGCGAAGGCGCGACCTTCCGCACCGAAGATTCCGACTTCGTTACGTCCACCGACCCTGACTTTCACCCGACGGACATTTTGGAAGACGCCGACGGCAGTTTGATTTTGCTGGAAACCGGCGGCTGGTACGTGGACGCCTGCCCGCTCTCCAAAATTCACAAAGGCGAAAAGCGCGGCGCGATTTATCGCATTCGCAAAACCAACGCGCCGAAAATCGAAGACCCACGCGGCGATAAACTGAAACTGGAAACCCTGCCGCCCGCCGAACTGGCCAAACTGCTGGAAGACGCGCGCCCAGTGGTTCGCGACCGCAGCTTGGAATTGCTGGTTGCGGGCGGCGAAAAATCCGTCGCCGCGTTGATTCAAGTCCGCGAACAATCGAAACAACCCGAAGTCCGCTGCGCCGCCGTTTTCGCGCTCGGCAGAATCGCCAATCCTGAATCGGCCAAAGCCGTCCGCGCCGCGCTCGAAGATGCGGACTTTCAAGTGCGCATCGCCGCCGCACACGTCGTCGGCATGAGCAAAGACACCGAAGCCGTCCCACGTCTGAGCCGAATGGTCAAAAGCGACGAACTTCCCGCGCGTCGAAACGCCGCCACCGCGTTAGGCCAAATCGGCGACCCGCGCGCCGTCGCAGCTTTGCTGACCGCTGCCGCCGATGCCAAAGACCGCTTCATCGAACACGCCGTCATCTATTCGCTGATTCAATTGACAGACCGACAAGCCCAGCCGGCCTTGATCGCCGCGCTGAAATCGCCCGAAGCCGGAACC
>CAZRXE010000403.1:0-10555 GCA_964603695.1 uncultured Heliomicrobium sp. | reverse complement strand
GGTCGAGATTTCGGTTGACCGCCAATTGGGCGTCTTCCGCTGCGGCTTTCAGATTGGCCCAGGCTTCGGGGTTGTTGCCGCCTTCGCCAATTCTACGCCAGATGCGTTGAATGGCTTCCAGGACTTCACGCGACTCCACATATTCCGGCCAGTCGGCCAGTTCCGGGTGTTCGTTTTCCTTGCGCTGGGAGAGCGCCAGACTCAAGGCGATGGCGAATTCGCTGTCCCACCCCTGCGAAGCGACTCCGCCGGCGGCATCCTGCAACGAAGCGCGCAGCGCCTCCACGCCGAGTTGCTGGCGTTGCGCCGGAAGCGTTCCCAGTTCCGCCAGAGTTTTTGAGTAAGTGGTGTCCGCCGCCAACGACTGCGCCAGCTTGAAAGACAATTCTTTTTCCAGCGGAAGGCTCTTCACGCGGTTGGTCACGATCAAATCACTGCCGCCGACAAATGGGCGGGGCGGAACGGCCACGCCCGCGTAATCACGAAAATTGACTTGCGCCCAAACAGGCTCCTCTTTTCCGGTAAAGCTGGCCGGCAAACCCGGTTTCTTTTTGTCGCTCCAACCTCGGATGACGCTCAGCCAACGTTTGATAAAGTTGGTGGGTTCGATCACTGCCAGGTATTCGCCGTTCAGAAAGTGCTGGACGGTTTCTTCGTGGGACATTTCAGGAAACGCCAGCAGCCGGTGTCGGGTGTTTTGTTTGCCGATTTGCGTTGCGCCTTCCATCAACAGGCGCGGCACGGCCAACGCCTCCGGACTGGTGAAATCGGCGCGCGTGGGATTCAGTCCGATCAACCGTCCGCCGCCCGCCCACGCCAGTGGCGCGTAATCGTGCAAAACATTGTTTGTCAGCCCGATCGGCATGGCCATGGGCGGATTCAACTTGCCCGGTTCAATGGGACGCTCGGCCAGCGATTTGAGCAGGACTTCATAACTGTCGCTTTCCAATTTGTAAGGCGCACCGATCACCGGCCAGGCCATTCGCTTCCAGTAAAAGATCAGCCGCACGTCCGTGGTGTAACGCAAGGCAGCGCCTTCGGCGTCCGGCGCATTGCGCCAACTGTAACCATCCGGCGTCTGGCGCGGAATGAGTGCGCCTGATTTGGCGAAGTACCCCACCCAGGTGCTGCCGATCTGCGCCACATCCGGAGCGATGTTCACGCCATCCAGCACTCCGCTTTGTCTGCCTTCAAGCACGTCGCGCAATTCGCCGAAGGCCTGTCCCCACCAGACAAAGCGTACGTTGACGCGAACATTGTGCGCGGCGGCAAACCGCCGTAAAGCGTCCAGCGTCTGGCGTTGTCCTTTGATGATGGGAAAATTGGGGTAATTGAACTCCGGATTCCAGGCCGTCAATTGGCCACGGTAATACGACACAGTGGTGTTCAGCACAGTCACCCAACCACCCGCTTCGACCTCGCGATTGAATGCGTCGAAGTCCATGACCTGGTCGTCGGAAGCCAGTTCCAGCGGAATCAGCCAAATAGTCAAGGTCTTCAATCGCTCCTGCCCCATCGTCCGGCTGGGAAACAAACTCAAGGAAAGAAACAACCCCAAAAGCTGTACGGCCAATTTTCGATTCATTGCAGATGTCCTCCATACCTTTGTCCAACGCCGGACCGCAAATAACAGGCCGCAGAGGAACGCACCCACCAATCCGATAACTCATTTCTTTTTAAACGTCGTGTTGTGTCCGCTCAAAAGCTTCGACACTTACTGAGATCAGTTTCACCGCCAACCTGCTCTCACTGAGAGATGAACGGTTTGATAGGGTTCCGGCTGTGCTGTTGAAACGCCACTGAAGTCGCCTACGCTTACTGAGAAATCGGGACTTCGGATGTGGGGCATACTGAGAGATGACAAGGCGAAAGCCAAGCCCGCCGCAGTCGTCCGCCAGTCTGGTTGAAAAATAATTTTGTTCGCGCAAACACCTCGGCAATCAGCCGGATCAGCGATTCGACGATTGCATCGCTGTGCCCAACCTCATTACCGGCATTGAGCTTGCCGACCTTTCCACTGTTGGAAAAAGCCGAAAGCCGTTTTCTCGGCGAAGACCATACTGCTTTACGTCTGCCCCTTGTTTGAATGGCGGTCAAACCATCATTCATCAGGCAGGCATTTCTGAACAATCACAAGAGATCATCATTTCCAGCGTGAATTGCAGCTTGCGCTTTGGCAGGCGCGCAAGACCGGTGGAGGGTTTTTCTTGTCCACTAACTTTGGAGACTCAAACTCATGCGTAAACATTTATGGATTGGAACATTGTGCATTGCGGCGCTGCTGTCTTTGCAGGGCAGGGCGCAGGACGCCGCGACGGCGTATGCCCCTGTCACATCAATCGTTGAGCAAACCGCTGGTGGCAAAACAGCCAAACCGGATTACCGCCGTCTTTTTCTGGACATCGGCGTCGGACGATTCGCGCCCGGCAGCGATTTGAAATCCGACTACAAAGCCGTTGCGGGTTATGAAGTCGTGGCGGGCATCAGGTTCAATCGCTATGCGTTGGCGGAATTCGGGGCTGATTTCGGTTTCGGCGCAGGCAAAACCGACCGTGTGATTTCTACCACGGGCGGCGCGCGCGGCATCAACGATTACCAACTCGCCGGATTGTTCGGCGGGCGTTTGGTCATCCCGGTCAGCAACGAATCTTTCCTGTTCAGCGCGGGCGGCGGCTATGCGCGTCTGAAATACGGCGAGTCCGTCAAGCTGCTGCCGAACGAGACCATCAACTGCATTTCCTGCACGCAACGCAGCGGAAACGGTTATTACACCGTGGCGCAGGGTTTGTTGCTCGTTGATGAAGCGAAACGCTTTGGGCTGGGCGTGACCTTTCGCCATTTTGCTGGAACCACCGAAGGTAACTTTTTACAACGCGGAAAAACCGACGATTCATGGAATTCAGTAACGGGAACCTTCTCAATCAGATTTTAAGTTGGACAGGAAGCTTTGATGCATTTCCTGAATGTTCTCCCCGGCGGCAGGCGAGATCATCGCGTAATGCAAGATCGTCATCACGCTCAAACTGTCTGTGATCTCGCCTGCCAGCACCATTCGCAAGGCCTCGGCAAAAGGCACGCGCATCAATTCCAGTTTCTCTGTCCCTTCCGGCTGCGCTTCGCGCTGCGTTAAGCCTGTTGCCAGGTAATAAATCGCGAGTTCGTCCGAAACCGAGTTAGATAAATGCGCTCTGCCGAGTTCTTTCCATTCGGCGGCGACCAGGCCGGTTTCTTCCAGCAATTCGCGTTGGGCGGTTTCCAGCGGCGTTTCGCCTTCGGGGCAGCCGCCTTCCGGGATTTCCCAGGAATACATATTCAGCGGATAACGAAACTGCCCGACCAGATATGTCAAGCTTTCGTCGTCAATCGGCAGCACGCCTATGGCCAGATTGCGGTAATGCACCACGCCGTAAATGCCCGGCTGACCGTCGGGACGAATCACGTCTTCGTGTCGCACGCGAATCCACGGGTTTTCGTAAACCACGTGACTGTCCACCGTCCGCCAGGGATTTGAAAATTTGTCACTCATAGATTTTTCCGGGTTCAAGGTTTTGGCGCGCGAGTCTAAACGATAAGATCAAGGCATGAAACTCACGCAATTTTGGCGCGGATGGTGGGCGAGCAAACCCGTCGAGGAAGAGCCGGAACCGCCGCTCGGAATGGACGAAGACCCGTTTGACGAACCCGTCGTTATGGAAATTACCGACACGATTGATCTGCATTCAATCCCGCCGAAACAAATCAAAGAAGTCGTTGACGAATACTTGCGGCAAGCTCACGCGCGCGGATTCACGCCGGTTCGCATCATTCACGGCAAAGGCATAGGCGTGCAGCGCGAAGCTGTTCGCGCCATCCTGAGCCAAACGGAATTCGTCGCCGGCTTTTATGATGCGCCGGGAAACCTGGGAGCGACGATTGCCGAGTTGACAGCCCAAACGCCCGTGCCAATCGCCGTTGATTCCTGAAACAGCGCGTGCTTGAATTCGCCGCGTCGTTTGCTGTTTCTGGGAGCGCGGGCGTCCCGCCCGCTGAATAAAGAAGCTGCAAAGCCTCCTTTTCCCTCTCGTTGCGTTTTTACTGAATTCAAAACTTTATGAAACTCTCTCAATTGATTTCCCTGCCGGTGTTGCTGTGCGTTGCCGCGCTCATCGTGCCGGCGCAAGCCACGAAAAATCTAGCCGACGACAAACCCGCGCCCACAGTCCATCCGCGAATGACCGAACATTCCCGGAAGATGGTGCAGCAGGTTTACAAAGTCACTGACAACGTTTATTCGGCGGTCGGCTTCGGTGGCGCGAATTCCGTGATGATCGTGGGACGCGACGGCATCATCATCGTGGACACGATGGAATCTGTTGATGCCGCCAAAGGCGTGCTGGCCGAATTCCGCAAGATCACGGACAAGCCTGTCAAAGCCATCGTTTACACCCACAATCACAGCGACCACACAATGGGCGTTAAAGCTTTCACCACCGAAGAAGATGTGAAAACCGGGCGCGTGGACATTTACGCTCACGAAACGATGATGAATACGGTCATCAGCAACGCCAGCGTCATTGGGCCGATTCTGGGTTTGCGCTCGGCCTACACTTTCGGCGTGATGTTGGAAACCGGCCCCGAAGGCAAGATCAATCAAGGCTTGGGACCGCAAATGCTCTTCGGCCAGCGCAGCTTCATCGCGCCGACCAAAACCTTCAAGGATTCGCTGGACGTGGAAATCGCCGGCGTGAAGATGCGATTGATTTACGCGCCGAGCGAAACCGACGACGAAATCATCGTTTGGCTGCCGGAACAAAACCTTCTGCAAACCGCCGAAGTCATTCAGGGCGAAACCTTCCCCAACGTCCACACCATTCGCGGCACGGCTTACCGCGATCCGGTCAAATGGTTCAAAACGATTGATCTGATGCGCCGCTTGCAGCCCGAACACATCGCGCCTTCGCACGGACGCCCTATGTCCGGCAAGGACAAAATCGAAGAGATGCTGACCGCTTACCGCGACGCCATTCAGTACGTCCACGATCAAACCGTGCGGCAAATGAACAAAGGCTTGACGCCGGATGAAATCGCCGAAACCGTGGCGCACTTGCCGCCGCATCTGGCCGGGCATCCGTGGCTGGGCGAGTTTTACGGCACGGTGCGGCATTCGGTGCGGCAGATTTATCAAGGCTATCTGGGCTGGTTTGGCGGCGATCCGACTACGCTTGATCCGACGCCGCGCCTGGAACAATCAAAACGCTATCTGGAATTGATGGGCGGACGCGATGCTGTCTTCAAAGCCGCTCAAACTGCCGCCGGCAAAGGCGATCATCAATGGGCCGCCGAATTGTTGACGCACGTCATCCGCACGAACCCAACCGATCAGGACGCCCGCAAGCTGAAAGCCAACGCCCTGCGCCAACTGGCCTACAAAACGGAAAATACCAATTGGCGCAATTGGTACATCACGTCGGCGCGCGAACTGGACGGCACGCTGAACCAGGCCGTCGCTGTCGGCGCGATGATCAGTGTGGGCGCGCCGGAAATCATGCGGCAACTGCCGGTCAGTAAATTTCTGGAAGCTCTGACCGTGCGGCTGGACCCTGTGAAAAGCGCCAACGCGCATCTGACCGCAGTCTTTCGCATCACCGACACTGGGCAGAGTTACGCGCTCGAAGTTCGTCGCGGAGTGGCGCAATTGCACGAACCCTTCGACGAAAGCGGCGCGCTCAAAGCGTCTTTCACGCTGAACTTGACGCTCGCACAGATGCAACGCATCATCGCGCGGCAAGCGACATTCGCCACTTTGTTACAGTCCGGCGAGATCAAAGCCGAAGGCAATTCGGCATTGCTGGTCAACTTCAACAGCTTTTTTGATCCGCCGGCGACAACCGCGCCACCGCTGACGGCGCGTTAAATTCCAGAAAGGATCATCGCCATGCCAAATATTCCATTCGTCAAAGGCAGTAGTTTCCTGTTTGAAAGCCGCGCGCCCGGAGACGTCTTCACTCGTGAAGACATCAGCGAAGAGCAGCAGATGTTCGCCGCTGTCGCCGAAGAATTCATGCGTAAGGAAGTGCTGCCGCGCGCCGAACAGATTTACGCCAAAGACTGGCCCGTCACGCGCGAACTGTTGCTGAAAGCCGGCGAATTGGATTTGCTGCGAATTGATATTCCTGAAAGTTATGGCGGGATGGGCCTGGACAAGGTCAGTTCGGCTTACGTCGGCGAACAGATTGCGGTGATGCCTTCGTTCGGCGCGAGCTTGGGCGCGCATACGACAATCGGCACGCTGCCGATTGTTTATTTCGGCAGTCCCGCGCAGCGCGAAAAGTATTTGCCCAAACTGGCCACCGGCGAATGGATCGCGGCGTATTGCCTGACCGAACCCGGCTCCGGTTCCGACGCGCTGGCCGCCAAAACCAAAGCCACCTTGAGCGAAGACGGCACGCATTACATCCTGCGTGGCCAGAAAATGTGGATCACCAACGGCGGCTTTGCCGATGTCTTCATCGTCTTCGCCAAAGTTGCCCAATCTGATGGGGAAAAATTCACTGCCTTCATCGTGGACAAAGGTCCCGGCGTTGTGCCCGGTCACGAAGAAAAGAAACTCGGCCTCGACGGCAGTTCGACCACGGCGGTGATGCTGGAAGACGCCAAAGTCCCTGTCGAAAATCTGCTCGGCGAAGTCGGCAAAGGCCACATCGTCGCCTTCAACATTTTGAATCTGGGAAGGCTGAAACTCGGCAGCCGCAACGTCGGCGGGATGAAGTTCGCGCTCAACAACGCGATTGCCTATTCCAAAGAACGCCATCAATTCAATCGCGCCATCGCCGATTTCGGCCTCATCAAACGCAAGCTGGCCGAAATGGCCATTCGCTGTTACGTCGGCGACGCGCTGGTCTGGCGCACGCTGGGCGCGGTGGATCGCGCGCTGGAAACCGTGGACGCGGCGGATCCGATGCAGGCGCTCAAAGCCATAGAGCAATACGCCGTCGAATGTTCGATCATCAAAGTCTGGTCAAGCGAAGCATTGGCTTACGTCGTGGACGAGACGGTGCAGGTTTACGGCGGCTACGGTTACTCGAAAGATTACCCGGCGGAGCGCGCTTACCGCGACGCCCGCATCACGCGCATTTACGAAGGCACGAACGAAATCAACCGGATGATTATCCCCACGCGCTTGCTGAAAGGCGCGGCCAAAGCGCATTTGCCTAGCCTGGACGAAGCCGCTAGCGACATTCTGGACCGCACCTTCACCGAACCGGACGGCGACGGCGTGCTTTATGTTTACCGCGCGCTGTCGAACGTCAAAGAAATGGCGCAACTGTCACTGGCCGCCATCGCGCAAGCATTCGGCGACAAATTCAGCGAAGAGCAGGAAGCCGTGGCACTTGCCGCAGACATCGTGGCCGAAGCTTACGCGATTGAAAGCGCCTTGCTCAGAACTGAAAAATTGATCGCGAACAAAGGCGAAAGCAATTGCCGAATCGCCGTCGAAATGGCGCGGACTTACGCCAGCGACGCTCTCAGTCGCGCCTCCGTGAACGCCGGCAATCTGGCTGCGGCGCTCGACGAACCTAGACGATTGCGCGATGCTTTCGAGCGACTTTCCATGCAACGCCCGATCAACACCGTCGCTGCACGCCGCCGCATCGCCGAGGCGATGATCGAGGCGGGGCGCTATTTGTGGTAAAACCCGGATAATCAGCGGATCAGTACCGCAAATGGAGACAAGCAATGGAACTGCAAAAAGAATTTGAAAAACACCTCACGCGCCGTCAACTGTTCGGCTTGGCCGGCAAAGGCATCGGCGTGGCGGCATTGGCATCTTTGCTGAAACTGGATGGCTTGGCCTTTGACGAAACCAGAGACTCGAAAACCGGCGGACTGGTCGGCGTGCCGCATTTCGCGCCCAAAGTGAAGCGCGTGATTTTCCTGCATCAATCGGGCGGCCCGTCGCAGATAGACACTTTCGATTACAAACCCTCGCTCGAAAAACTTCACGGCACGGAATTGCCGGATTCGGTTCGCAACGGCCAACGTATCACCGGCATGACTTCCGGTCAGAGCGCCTTTCCTTGCGTCAAATCCATTTTCAAATTCGCGCCGCAGGGCAAGTCGGGCATTCCCGTCAGCGAACTGCTGCCTTACACCAGCAAAGTCATTGACGATCTGACCGTCATCAAATCGGTCTTCACCGACGCCATCAATCACGATCCGGCAATCACATTTTTCCAAACAGGCTTTCAACAACCGGGACGACCGAGCTTCGGTTCGTGGGTGAGTTACGGCCTGGGCAGCGAAAATCAAAACCTGCCGGCTTACGTCGTGCTGCTCAGTCAGGCGCACGCGCTGAACACCGATCAGCCGTTGTTTTCGCGCTTGTGGTCGAGCGGCTTTTTGCCTTCGTCGTATCAAGGTGTGCGGTTTCGCGGCGGTTCGACGCCGGTGCTATACCTGAACGATCCGCCGGGCGTGGACAAAACTTCGCGTCGCCAGATGCTGGACGCCGTGGCCAAGCTCAACCAGATGAAGCACGAAGCTTACGGCGACCCGGAAATCGAAACTCGCATTTCGCAATACGAGATGGCTTATCGCATGCAAACCAGCGTGCCCGACCTGATGGATTTGTCGAAGGAGCCGGAAAAGGTTTTTGAAATGTACGGCCCGGAATCGCGCAAGCCCGGCACTTACGCGGCGAACTGTTTGCTGGCGCGGCGCTTGACCGAACGCGGTGTGCGTTTCGTCCAGCTTTATCATCGCGGCTGGGATCAGCACAACGATTTGCCACGCGATCTGGCCTTGCAATGTCGCGGCACGGATCAACCGACGGCGGCGTTGGTGGCTGATTTGAAACAGCGCGGCTTGCTGGACGAAACCTTGATCGTTTGGGGCGGCGAATTCGGGCGCACGGTCTATTGCCAGGGCAAACTGACGGATGGGAATTATGGCCGCGACCATCATCCGCGCAATTTCGCGATGTGGATGGCCGGCGGCGGATTGAAAAAAGGCTTCAGTCTGGGAGAGACGGACGATTTCAGCTACAACATCACGGCAGACCCGGTTCACGTCCACGACCTGCAAGCAACAATCCTGCATTTGCTGGGCATTGACCATAAACGACTGACTTACAAATTCCAGGGACGCTATTTCCGGCTGACGGATGTTCACGGAGAATTGGTGGAAAAGATATTGGCGTAATGGCAAGGTTCACTTCCCGGATAACAGTTCGCACTTATTTTCCATTTGCCGTATGAAAGTTGAGATTGGTCATTGACCAATCGGTTCAGGCGCTTTCCGGCAATCAATGACAAATAAGTTCATCGGCAAAATAAATCCGGCACGATGTTTTCCATTTTTGATTTTCCAATTGCCATTTTTCATTTTTCCAGACCTCGCCTGAAATCGCCTCTGGAGCAATGACAAATAAAAAATGACACTTGGAAAATGGAAAATGGAGGATGACCGTTATCTATTTTTCATGGCTAATGAAACTTGCCGGCATAAGCCGTCTTGACAACCCAATGACCCGTTCATACCCTGCGAATTGATTCATCACGCTGCGCTCGCGGTTCCAAGCGCGCATCCGCAAACAACGAAAACACTTTGGGAGAAGCCATCCGTGCCTTTCTTTTTCGATTTGTCATCGCTGGTTCCGTTGGTCGAACGCAATCCGTTTCAGCCGCTGGTCGTGCCGGACGCTTTGGAAAAGCAACTGGTCGCCGCCGCAGAACCGCCGGAAACAGAAGAAGACGTTACCGCCGAACCGGTCGTGGACATGGGCTTGCCGCTCCCGTCGCATTACGATTTCGACCTGATGCGGGCCATCGTCCAAGACCCGTTTCGGTTGTTCGTTTACTGGCAATTGAAAGACAACCCCTTCGACCGGTTGCACAAAATGTTTCCCGCCGCCGAAGCCGACGGCTTTCACACCGCGCTAAAACTGGTGGATGAAACCACGAATATCTCTGTCTTTTTCAACGCCGCCTACGCCCGCGAATACTGGTTCAGCGTCTTCCCGGATCGCAGCTATCGCGTTGAACTCGGCGTGCGTTCGCCGAAGCTGGGCTTCATCAAACTGCTGAATTCGCAATCGGTGCGCACGCCGCGCGGCGGCCCCTCGGATCAAGCCGCGCCGGAAGAGACTTACGCCATTGAAGCGGACGATTTCGTCGAAGTGCTGCGCGAAAGCCATCTGGTTCCCGAACGCGCCTTCACCGTGGACGGCCTGCTGCCGCGCGCGGACGCCGCGCCCGCCGAAGCTCGCAACGCTGTTTGGGAAGCCTTGCCGCCTTCCTTCCGCCGCACGATGACCGCCATCAGCGACATTCAAGCCGGACGCAGTTACGAACGCTGGTGGGAACGATTGGATCAAGAAGATTTGGCCGGAATGGTCAAGGAGTTTTTGCGCACCGTGTCCGAAATGGGCGACGGCGAATTGGGCTATATGCTGTTGCTGCGCTACCTGCCGGAAGTGCTGCGCCGCGCCATTCTGGCCGAAGTGCAGGGCGAAGGCAGCCCTATCGAAGCGCAAAGGATCGAACTGCAAATTGACAAACCCATCACGCTTTACCTG
>CAZRXE010000402.1:0-6169 GCA_964603695.1 uncultured Heliomicrobium sp. | reverse complement strand
CAATCACTGCTACCGCGCCGAGGCAAACCCCAAAAGGCATTGCTGTTCTAACGCCGCTTTTGCTGCGCCAAGCCAGAAACGCACCGATGATTGAGCCGACGATGGAACCAAACAGCAACACGCCGAACGCGCCTTGCCATCCTAAAAACGCGCCGACAATGGCCATCAACTTCACGTCGCCCAGGCCCATTCCTTCTATACCGCGTACCAAAAAGTAAATCGCGCGCAACCACCAAATAGGCATACTGCCGACCACTGCCCCGGCAAACGCGCCCCACAATCCGCGATAAGCCTGGCTGAAGGCTTGCGGATGTTTGGCTGAAACCGTCACGCACAGTCCTGCCCAGATTACGGCAATCAGCAAACCCAGCAGTACGCTGGTGCGGATGGTGCGTTGATAGCGGATTTCAGCGGCGGCTTCGGCGGCCTCGTCAATTGGTTCGAGCGGTTCGGGTTCGGCAACAGCATTCACGTTTTTTTCAATCCCTGCTTCGCCTTCTTCGTCCGAGTCCGTCCAGTCGAAATATTTGTTGTAGAGAATCAAATCCAGCCGATCAATCAGCCGGAAAGAAGGCACGGCCAGCGCCAGCAATCCGCCGCCGAAAATCGCGGCTTTCCACGGCGTGAAGATCGGAACCAGCGTTGGCAGAATGACGGAAACTTCCATTCCACCGACGTGCGGTTCGCCCCAACCGGCGCGCGCCGTCGCGGCGGCCATCGCAAAAGCCATTGCTGGATAAGTGATGACGTTCGGCAGCAAATGATGAATCGCGTCAATGAACACGAGTGAAAGCATGACCGAGGCAAAAACCATTTCGAGTAAGGCTTCCCAGTTCGCGCCGGTTTTGAAAACGATAAGCGCGAAGACCGAGGCCGTCAGCAATTCGACCAGCGGGTAACGCCACGAAATGCGTTCGCTGCAATTGCGGCAGCGGCCTTTTAACAGGGCGTAGCTCAGCAACGGGATGTTGTCATAAGCGCGCACGCCCGCGTCACACGCAGGGCAGTGCGAACCGGGGAAGACGATTGATTCGCCGAGCGGCACGCGGTGAATGACGACGTTCAGAAAACTGCCGATCAGCAGTCCCAAAATCGAAGCGGCAACAACGTAAAAGGCGAAAGGCAAGTTGAGTTCGGTCACAAGTGGCATCCTTTGTCGGCTTGCGTTAAAGTCTCGCGCACATTTTTCCAGAGGCAATCTTAGCGGTAACAACGATGAAGATTCTACAGGTTTGTTCGGCGGAAAGCTTGGGCGGCGGCGAACGCCATGTCATTGATCTAACGCGCGCCTTGATCGAACGCGGCCACGATTTGCATCTGGCCGTGCGCCGGGGAAGTCCGCTACGCGACGAACTGCCGCACGCCGCAATCAAATGGCACGAACTGAGTTTGCGCAACGCGCTGGATGTCATCAGCGCCCGAGCGTTGGTTTCGATCATTCGCCAACACGATATTGATGTGATGCACGCCCACGTGGGCCGCGATTACACCTTCTGCGGAATCGCCGCGCGGATGGCAAACCGCAACGGCAATCGGGCGCGGTCGCTGCGGTTTTTCATCACCCGCCATCATTTCTACCCGATCAAATCGAATCCCGTTTATGCCTGGACGCTCGGCGAAGCGCGCGCGTTAATCGCCGTTTCCGACAGCGTTCGCGAACAGTTGGTGGATGCGTTTCCGAATTACGCAGACCGCGTGGTGGTCGTCCCCAACTGGATTGACGCGCAAACCAACACACTGCTCAGCCGCAACGCCGCGCGCGAAGCTTTTGGATTGCACAGGCGTTGGGCCGTGGCTGTCGTCGGCCAGTTGACGCCGCTAAAACAGCAGGACATGTTCGTCAACGCTGCCGCCAAACTGATTAAAGATCGTCATTGGACGGACGCGGACTTTCTGGTCATTGGCCAGCCGGGATCGAAAGAGGAAGATGTCGCTTATGCCAATCGCCTCTGCGAACTGGTCAACACGCTGGGGCTGGAAGAGCGCATACGCTTCACCGGCTTCGTCAGCGAACTGCCGGCGAAGCTGCCCGCTTTTGATGTTGTCGTCGTGCCTTCGCAAAACGAAGCTTTCTCGCTGGCCTTGATTGAAGCAATGGCCGCCGGCTGTGCCGTCATCGCTTCGCGCGTTGGCGGAATGTCCGAAATCATCGAACACGAGGTGACCGGCTTGTTTCTGGATCGCAACGACGACACGTCATTGCTGGCCGCATTGTCGCGGCTGCTAACCGACAATCACCTGCGGCAAAAAATAGGGAGTCTGGCACAAGCCAGCGTCATCGAGCGCTTCGAGCGCGAGCGCGTCATTGACCGCATTGAGAAGCTCTACCAAATGAATTCCGAATCGGCGATGGAAGTCGTCAAATAAACAGGCGCTGTCCTGATCTCAGGACACACTTGTCAAAGTAAGCGTCCCACACTCTCGGAGGAGAAAACTAATATGGATGCAATGCAACAACAGCAACTGTCGTTTGGCGAAGTTATGCGGATTCCGGCCTTTCGCCGTTTGTGGGTGGGACAAGTCGTAAGTCTGTTCGGAGACTTTCTGGCAATCTTTGCTGTACTCAGCTACGCCTCGTTCAAACTGCACGCGACAGCGACGCAAATTACTTTCATCACGGTGTCATTTTTGGTTCCCTTCGCTTTTTTCGGGCCGATTGCCGGCGTGTTCGTTGATCGCTGGAATCTGAAACAGACGATGATTACCAGCGATTTGATTCGCGCCGGATTGATCCTGGTGTTGATTTTGGTTCCGAACCTTTACGGCATTTACGCCATCTTGCTGAGCTTGAGCTTCGTTTCGACCTTCTTCGTTCCGGCGCAATCGGTGACGGTGCGAACGCTGGTTCCGGCGAACGGCTTGCTGTCGGCGAATGCGCTGATGCAGCAAGCCATGCAGGTGGTGCGCATCATCACTCCCGCGTTGGCCGGTTCGCTGGTAGGTTGGTTCGGAGCTTATGTTTGCTACTTGATTGACGGCAGCAGCTTTTTGTTTTCGGCGTTGATGATCGCGCCGCTGATTATTAATCGCGCGCAAACTGCTGAGGCAGCGACGGAAAAGAAAACTTCTGTCGGCGGGATCGTTTCGGAATTCGGCGCGGGGATGAAATTTATTCTGACGCACGCCAAGATTTCGTTCGTGATTCTGGCGCTGACCGCCGGAATGTTCGCCATCAGTTGTTTCGGACCGCTGGTGGCGGTGTTCGTCCGCGACAACCTGAAAGCCAACGAAGTCGTTTTCGGCGTGGTCAATTCGCTAATCGGCATTGGAATGATTCTCTGCACCCTCGTCATCAGCAAACTGGCACAAGCTCGTTCCAAATCGAAAATGGTGATTGAAGGCTTGCTGGTCATCGGCGTGTCGGTCGCGGTGATGGCCAGCTTCGGCAACATTCCGATGGCGGCGGTGGGAATGTTCGGCATCGGCGTCGGGTCCGGGCTGATTATGATTCCTTCAATGACGCTAATCCAAAGTGAAACGCCAATGGAAATGGTGGGCCGTGTCAGCAGCAGCGTTTGGTCTTTGCTGTCCATTGCGCAAGTCATCGGTTTGATCTTTTCCGGTTCGCTGGCGGCGAAGCTGGGCGTGGTCAAACTGTTTTATTTGAGCGCGGTGCTGCTGGTGCTGATTGCCTCGTTCGGCTTTTTCCGGCTGCAAACGAAAACGCCGCCGAGTCCTGATCTGACGGCTTCGCAAGCCTGAGCGTGGAAAAACAATGAAGCGAATCGCGATTATCGGAGCGGGCAGTTGGGGAACCGCATTGGCGCTGGCGGCTGCGCGCGCAGGCAATGAGGTTCGCCTGTGGGCGCACAGCGCACAAGTCGCCGAAAACTTGCGGTCGCAGCGCGAAAACCAAATCTACCTGCCCGGCTTCTTGCTGGCGGATTCGGTTTTGCCGACAAACGACTTGGCCGAAGCGTTGGCGGATGCCGAAATCGTTTTGACCGTCGTGCCGTCGCACGTTTGCCGCGATGTTTACCGGCAAATGCTGCCGAGACTTTCGCCGGAAATGACTTTTGTCAGCGCGACCAAAGGCATTGAGACCAAAACTCAAATGCGGATGGAAGAAGTTGTGCGAGATGTCGTCGGCAGCCGCTTCGAGCCGAATTATGTCGTGTTGTCCGGGCCGAGCTTTGCGCAGGAAGTGGCGAAGGACGAACCCTGCGCGATTGTCGCGGCCTCCGCTGTGGCAGAAAACGCGCAGGCCGTGCAGCAGGCTTTGTCTTCCAGCCGCTTTCGCGTTTACACCAACAACGATGTCGTGGGCGTGGAAATTGCCGGAGCCGTTAAAAATGTGATGGCAATTGCCACGGGCGCGGTCAATGGACTGGGGCTGGGCTACAATAGCCAGGCCGCACTGGTCACGCGCGGATTGGCGGAAATCACGCGACTGGCTGTGAAACTTGGTGCGCGCGCCGAAACTCTCGCCGGCTTGGCGGGAATGGGCGATTTGGTGCTGACCTGTTTCGGCAATTTGTCGCGCAATCGCCGCGTCGGCTTTGAACTCGGACGCGGGCGCAAGCTGGAAGACATCATCCGCGAAATGCGCGAAGTCGCCGAAGGCGTCAAAACCGCCAAAGCCGCGCACGAACTGGCAGCGGAGCTTGGCGTGGAGATGCCTATCACCACGGGCGTTTATCAAATGCTTTACGAAGGCAAGACGCCGCGCGAACTGGAAATGGAATTGATGGAAAGGCCGCTCAAAGCGGAAAGTTTCTAAATGACACAAAAGGCACAAACCGAACAAAAAGCCGTCGCGACCAATCGCGATGCCTATCACCACTACTTCATCCTCGAAACCTACGAAGCCGGAATTCAACTGACCGGAACCGAAGTCAAATCCGCCCGCGCCGGGCGCGTCAATCTGAAAGACGGTTACGTGATGGTGCGCGACGGGCAAGCCTGGCTGCTCAGCGTCCACATCAGCCCGTATTCGCACGGCAATCGCCAGAATCACGAGCCTGACCGCGACCGCCGCTTGCTGATGCACAAACGCGAACTCATCCGGCTGCAATCGAAAATCCAGGAAAAAGGCTTGACGCTGGTTCCGACCAAATTTTATTTCAAAGGCAATCTCATCAAATGCGAGATCGGCTTGGCCAAAGGCAAAAAGCTTTACGACAAGCGCGAAACCGAAGCCAAGAAAACGCAGGAGCGCGAAGCTCGCGCGGCAATGAAAAATCGAATGCGAGACGAATAAAAACGATGGGGAGACGGGGAGAAAGGGAGACCGTGGGAACCGCAGGTTTGCCGATTCCAGCTCACCGCAGTGATAAAACAACAAGGGAGAACTGAATGGAAGTTAAAGCTGATTCAAGGAAGTATTACGAAATCGAGTGCGACGCATTGGTCGTCGGCATGTTTGAAGGCGAAGCGCACGGCGAAGGTTTGTTGGCCGAATTGGACAAACGCATTGGCGGCGTGCTGGCTTCGCTGGTGGAAAACGGCGAGTTCGCGGGCAAATCGTCCGAGTCCGCCTACATTCACAACACCGGCGAAATGAAAGCGCGGCGGTTGTTGTTGCTGGGCGCGGGCAAACGCGAAGACTTCAACGCCAACACCGTCCGCAAAATGGCCGGCACGGCGGCGCGTAGTCTGCGCGCCAAGAAAGCGCGGACGTTCGCTTTCCTGCGCCGTTCGGAGTTGCCTGTCGGCGACAGCGCGCAGGCGGCAACCGAAGGCGCGTTGTGGGCGTTGTTTGACGCGGACAAGTACCACACCAGCGACAAGACGGAGAATCATCTGGAAAGCATGATCCTGGCCACCAACGGCGACGATGTGGAAGCCGTGAAAGCCGGCATCGAACGCGGACGCATCATTGCCGAAGCCGCCAATTTCGGGCGCGATGTTATCAACGAACCGAGCAACGTCATGACGCCCACCGCCCTGGCGCAAAAAGCCGAAGACCTGGCCAAAGAATACGGCCTGGAATTCGACGCACTGGACGAAGCCAAGATGAAAGACCTAGGGATGGGTTCGCTGCTCGGCGTAGCGCAAGGTTCCGCCGAACCGGCCAAGATGATCGTGCTGCGCTATACGCCCAAAGCCGAATCCGAAGAAACCATCGCCATCGTCGGCAAAGGCGTGACCTTCGACACGGGCGGCATTTCCATCAAACCTTCCGACGGGATGGAAAAGATGAAATACGACATGGCCGGCGGCGCAACCA
>CAZRXE010000401.1:0-6670 GCA_964603695.1 uncultured Heliomicrobium sp. | reverse complement strand
CGGCCCCGTGCTGGCCGATGCGCGCGCCAAGATCGAAGAGTACATCGCGCATCGTCAGGCGCGCGAAGACATGATCGTCCAAGCAATGGCCGGCGGCGCGCAAACCGCCGCGCAAATCGTCAAAGCGGTTTACACGGACGTTCCCGAAGCGATGCATCAATTGGCGGAATTGTCCGTGCTGGCCGCACTGGAAAAACTGGAAACCGAAGGTCGCGTCGCGCGTGACGGCGACCGGTTTGCTGTTGTCGTTTGAGCTGTACTTATTCAACCGCCTTAGCCGATGAACACGTTTCTTATCAGCTTGATTGCTTCCTTTGCCGGAGTCCTGCTCGGACTCGGCGCGTTCAGATTCCTGCTCGCTCAATGGCAACGCCGGAAGCTGGAGCAGTCGCTCGGCCATACATTCATTGGCGATCCGCCGCCGCCGCCGCCCGTACCGTCCGAAACGCTCGGCGATGTTGCGAATGGAGACCTCTACAAAATTGCCGAATCGCTGCAAACGCATTTCGATCAAAGCGCCCATCCCAAAGACCTGGCGGCGCGGCCTGAATTCGAGCGCGGCGTCGCTCTGCTGATGGACGATTCGTATTCGACCGCCGACTTGCTGAATTACGCAGCAGGAACGAACGCGGTTATATGTTGCCTAGCCTTCGAGGCACTTTCGCGCCGCGAAATTGAAGAAGACATCTCCGAATCCATTCTCGGCATGCTGGGCAATCTGGGATTTTGGGCGCTGTATTTCGTCTTTCGCGTTTTCAACCGCCATTTCGAACGCCCTTTAATCGGCGCGGTGCTTTCGCGTGTCAGTCTAAGTTGGCGAACGCCGATTGCCATTCAGATTCTGCGCGAATTTATCGAATCGCGCGTGGCGTTGGGCGAAACGCCGGAGTTCGTTGACGGTCTGGAACATTTACAGGAAGACGATCAAGTCGAAAATCTGGAAAACGCCTTGCGCGAAATCGGCGATGCGCTGGCCGGAAAGATGCTCGAACAGGCGCAGCAATACAGCTTGTCGCGCTTTTTGAAAGGCATCGGGCGCATCTGGGCTAAGGATGACGACCGTGAACACGAGGCCGTCCTGGAACACGATTATCTGACCGAACAGTTGGCTGCGCTGGAAACCGTGCTGCACAAAAAAACGCCGCGTTCGGTGCTGCTGGTCGGCGAATCCGGCGTTGGCAAAACCGTGCTTGTGCGCTCCGTCGCCAAACGCCTGCAACAACAAGGCTGGCTGATTTTTGAAGCCGGCGCAGCGGAATTGATGGCCGGGCAAAGCTACATGGGCGAATTGGAAGGCCGCGTCCAAAGCCTGCTCAAAAACCTGGCGCGCAATCGCAAGACGCTCTGGTTCGTGCCGAACTTTCAGGATTTGCTGTGGGCCGGCCAGCATCGTTACAGCCAGGCGGGAATTTTGGATTACATCTTTTCCGCCGTCGAAAGCGGCGAAATTGTCTTGATCGGCGAAACGCAACCGGCAGCTTACGAACGTTTGCTGCAAGCCAAACCGCGTTTGCGCACGGCGCTGGAAACCGCACGCATCGCTTCGCTGAACGATGAAAAAACCTTGTCGCTGGCGCGGCATTGGGTGGCGCATCACAGAGCAGGCAACAACGAAGATCTGATCGCGGGCCAGACCTTGCACGAAGCCTTTCAACTCTCGAAACAGTTTCTGGGCGAAAAAGCTTCGCCGGGCAATCTGCTCCAATTTCTGTCGCTGACCCGGCGGCGGATGCTTTCGATCAATTTGAACGGGCTGAATGGGCCTGAAGCCGAAATTCGCATCACGCTCGACGATTTGCTGGTGACGCTGGCCGCGCTGACAGGTTTGCCGATCAGCATTCTGGACGACCGGCACGGATTGGATTTGGAAGCCTTGCGCGAATACTTCCTGCGGCGAGTGCTGGGCCAGCCCGAAGCAGTGGATTGTCTGGTCGAGCGCGTGGCGATGATTAAAGCCGGCGTCACCGATCCGAAACGTCCGCAAGGCGTTTTCCTCTTTGCAGGCCCCACCGGCACAGGCAAAACCGAAATCGCCAAAACGCTGGCCAAGTTCCTGTTCGGTTCGGAAGAGCGAATGATCCGAATTGACATGAGTGAGCTACAAGCCGGCAATGGCTTGAGCCGCATCATCGGCGAGTTTGAAGATAATGCCGGGCAGACCGCGCTCGTCAATCAGATCCGCCGCCAACCGTTTTCGGTCGTCCTGCTGGATGAATTCGAGAAAGCCGAAACGAACGTCTGGGATTTGTTTTTGCAGGTTTTCGACGACGGACGGTTGACAGACAGACGCGGCAACACAGCGGACTTTCGTCACTGCATTATCATAATGACTTCCAACCTGGGCGCGACCATTCCGCACGGCGCAAGCGTTGGTTTCACACAGGATTCGTCCAGCTTCAGTCTGGCAATGGTCGAACGCACCATCGGCAAAACCTTCCGGCGCGAATTTGTCAACCGCCTGGATCGCGTGGTCGTCTTCCGCCCGCTGAGCCGCGCGGTAATGCGCGATTTGTTGAAGAAGGAATTGAACGACGTGTTGCAACGGCGCGGTTTGCGCAATCGCGACTGGGCCGTGGAATGGGACGAATCGGCAATTGAATTTCTGCTGGACAAAGGCTTCACTTACGATCTGGGCGCGCGTCCGCTCAAACGCGCGATTGAACGTTTTCTGTTGTCTTCTCTGGCCGTAACCATCGTCAACCATCAGTTTCCAGAAGGCGATCAGTTTTTGTTTGTCCGCAGCAACGGCAAACAAATCGAAGTAGAATTCGTTGACCCGGACGCCGCCGAAAAAACCTCCGCCGAACCTGCCGAACCCGCGCCGTCCCTCACCGGCGAACGCGAATTGGAAGAAATCGCGCTTGACGCGCAAGGCACGCTGAGCGAAGTAGAGTTTCTGCAAGACTGCCTAGGGCAAATAGCCGCCGAAGTTGAGGCCGACGCCTGGCAATCGAAAAAAAGTCAGGCTTTGCTGCAAACCTCTGCGCGCGGTTTTTGGGAATCGCCCACGCGCTTCGAAGTGCTGGGAACCATCGAATACATGGATCGGATCGAAGCCGGTCTGCGCTCCGGCGATTCGTTGCTACGACGCATTCTTGGCAAAAACCAGGCGAATGGTCGCAAAACTTTGGCCAAAGACCGGCAGCACATCCCGGCAGACCTGGTGCGCCTGGTGCAAATGCTGGCGCAGCAAATTTACCTGCTCGAAATCGCCTGCGACGATCTGACAAACAACCGCCCACGCGATGCTTTTCTGCAAATCGAAGGCGGACGCGACGCCGGTGTCGAACCGGGCGAAAATGATGAATTCGCCCGCCGTCTGGTGAAGATGTACGAGCAATGGGCGGCCAAACGCAAGATGAAGCTCGAAACTATCGAACACCTGCCCGGTAACGACCGTCAACCGTTTCGCTGGGTGGCGACGGTTTCCGGTTACGGCGCGTTTTCGCTGCTGTTGCCGGAATCGGGCTTTCACGTTTTTGAATCGCCGCGCGACGCCGGCAGCTTTCTGCGCTGCAAAGCCCGCGTTCGCGTCGGAGCCATGCCGGAAGAACCCGCCGGCAATGACCCGCAAACCCTGCTCAAACTGGCGCGGCAAACCTTCGATCAACCCGGCGATGCCAAACTGGTGATCGTCCGCCGTTACCGCGAACAGCCTTCGCCATTGGTGCGCGACGGCGTGCGCAACTGGCGCACAGGCAGAATTGACCGCGTCTTCGGCGGCGACTTCGACTTGATCCGCTGACCGTTGGACAGAAAAATTCACTGCTCGTAAGATGGCCGCTCCCACGATGAACATTACGAGCAAGAAAGGACATAGCGTAATGACCACAGCACAAACCAATTCTCTGCGCCCGGCCCTCAAACCCCTGCCCACTATGTATGACCTGCCGAGCGAGGAAATCGGAGACCCCGGCATGCCTGACGAATTCCACGCCCATCAAGCCGCGTTGCTTGACCAGACTTTCCGCCCCAAGTCCATTTCGCCGGATTATTACTACAAGGCGATTGACATGAATTTGTACTACGACAAGGAGCACACCAACTGGTACAAACGCCCGGATTGGTTTGCCGCCATCGGTGTGCCGCGTCTTTACAAAGGACTCGATCAACGGTTCAGTTATGTCACCTGGGACGAACCCGCGCCGCCCTTGATCGTGGTGGAGTTGCTTTCGCCCGGCACGGAAAAAGAGGACCTCGGCGAAACTTCGCACGAAGCCGGCGAGCCGCCGCCCAAGTGGCAAGTTTACGAAAAGATTCTGCGCGTGCCTTATTACGCCATCTTCAGCCGAGGTTACACAGAGCTGAGGATATTTCGGTTAATGGGCGGACGATACGTCGAAGTTCTCAATCACGGCGGACGTTACTGGATTCAGGAAGCGGAATTGGGATTGGGCGTCTGGCGCGGACGTTTTCAGGGAGTAGACCGGCTGTGGCTGCGCTGGTTCGATGCCTGGGACAACTGGATTCCGACTTATGAGGAAATGGCGGAAGAGCAGCGTCTCGAAGCGGAGCGCGCGCAAGCCGAAGCGGAGCGCGCGCGCACCGAAAAAGAAGCGGCCTTGTTGCGCGAAACTCAGGCCAGGCAGCAATCCGAATTGGAGCGCCAACGCGCCGAACAAGCCGAACAAACCGCGCAGCAAGAGCGGCAACGCGCGGAACAATTGGCGGAACTATTGCGGCAACTTGGACACAACCCCGATCAAATTTGAAACCAACTCAATCTATGACCGACTCGACAACTACGACGCCTTCATCTCTCCCGGTCCGGCTGCGCCCTGTGCAACCGGAGGACGAAACATTCCTCGCCGCCGTTTACGGCAGCACGCGCGAACGCGAACTGGCCATGGTTCCCTGGACGAACGAGCAGCGCGAAACCTTCATTCGGTTTCAATGCACTGCCCAGCTTCAGCATTACAAAACGGAATATCCGCAAGCCGAACACAGCATCATCCTGCGCGGCGAAGAACCAGTCGGGCGAATCTACCTGGATCGGCGCGAAAGCGAGTTTCGCATTCTGGACATCACTGTGCTGCCTGCCTTTCGCGGCCAGGGAATCGGCACGCCGATCATCCGCCGGGTGATGACCGAAGCATCGCTCGTCGGCAAAAAAGTCGGCATTCAATTGGATTTTTACGGCCAATCGCAGAGGCTGTTTGAACGGCTGGGTTTCAAACCTGACGAAACCAACGGCTTTCACACACTCTATGTTTGGAATCCGTGAAATCCGGCGCACCTTATCTTGACGAAGCTCCTACACGCGCCTAGAATCCGCTCGCCTTATCAACATTAACAATGTTGCGTTCAATGCGTAAGCAATTCCATATCCAACTGGAAGCCCCGAATTTCCGAAACTTGGCGGTATCTCTTTCGGAAATTCTTACCAACAACAGTTTCTGCATTCTTATGATTGCCGGCGAATTGACCTGCCCAACGGCGATGAAAAATCGTCGGCGCGGTGTGTTTGGGGCCGGTAAACCAGTGTACGGCTTAACGAAGCAATGGCTTTCTCCCGGCGCGGAATGCGGTTCCCCATCCGGCGGATTGCTCATAGGAGATCGAAAAACATGGCAGAACCTTTCTTGTCTGAAATCAGAATCATGTCGTTTGTCTTTGCACCCAAAGGTTGGGCGCTCTGCAACGGCCAGTTACTCCCTATCAACCAGAATCAGGCCCTTTTTAGCTTGCTGGGCACAACCTTCGGCGGCGACGGACGCGTGAATTTCGCTTTGCCTGATTTGCGCGGACGCACGCCGATTCACGTCGGCAGCGGACACACGCTAGGAGAGCGCGCTGGAGAACAAGCGCACACGCTTTCGATTGCAGAAATACCGACGCACGCTCACGTGGCGCAGGCGACGACGGCAACTGCGACAACAAACACTGCAACTGCGAGTTTGTTATTGGCTCAATCAACAAACTCGCAACTTTATGGCCCGCCAGCGAACTTGCAAGCAATGTCGCCAGGCGAAATCACCACGGTCGGAGGCAGTCAGGCTCACCTGAACATGCAGCCCTTTCTGACACTTTCCTTCTGCATTGCGCTGCAAGGAATTTTCCCAAGCCCAAACTAAGGAGGAGAAACCAATGGCACAACCCTATGTTGGCGAAATCAGGATGTTCGCGGGAAACTTCGCTCCGGCGGGCTGGATGTTTTGCGAAGGACAATTGCTTCCCATTTCGGAAAACGAAACGCTATTTCAGTTGATTGGGACGACTTACGGTGGCGATGGTCAAGACACGTTCGCTCTACCCGACCTGCGAGGCCGAATTCCTGTCCATCAAGGCAATGGTTTCATCCTTGCCGAAACCGGCGGAGCCGAAGAAATAACTTTGACTGTGAGTCAAATCCCTGCTCACAGCCATCCTATGCTGGCAACAGTGAACGTTGCGAGCGGCACAGCACCGGCATCTCAAGTACTCGCAGCTTCAACTGAAGTGACTGTGACACCTTACGGCTCTGACGCTCCGCAAACCAATCTTTCGCCACGGGCAGTATCGTCTGTGGGCGGCAGTCAACCGCACACGAATTTCCAACCCTATCTTTGCGTTGATTTCATCATCTCGTTGTTCGGGATTTTCCCAAGCCCATCTTGATTTGATGCCGCGTTGCGGTTCTTTAATTCAAAGTTGAGCATCATCAACATCCATGTCTATTTTTGGGATATTC
>CAZRXE010000400.1:0-4962 GCA_964603695.1 uncultured Heliomicrobium sp. | reverse complement strand
GGCGCGTCCGGACTGGATGATCGTCTATCAACTGGCCAAATTGATGGGCGTGGATTTCGGCTATCAAGGTCAACTCAAGGGCGTGTTCAAGGAAATCGCCGAGACGGTTCCGGGTTTCGCCGGGCTGTCGCACAACCAATTGGCTAACGAAGGCGCGACGCCGATCAAGTTCCCGGCGGTGGAATTAAGCAAGGTCGACCGCGCCGGTTTGGCGGATCGGCTGGCCGGTCAGGTGTCGAAGATCAACACTTCTGTGGCCGTGGATGTTTCCGCTTCCGCTGCAAAGGCCGGAACGGTTCTGCATCAGCGGTATGTTCAGATTACGCGCCATTCCGAAATGCTGACGCCGAAGCTGCCGCAAGAAGCACAAGGCGAAAAGGCCGCGCCGTTGATTTTCCCCGCGTAGCCCAACGGGCTGGGAGGGTGTATGCGCTGTGAGTTCAGAATTGCTCGATCTGTAGCTGTCTTGCTGGCGGCTTTGAGTTTTCTGGCAGCTGGATGCGGTTCCGGCGAAGACGCGGCGCAAAATCCGAACGCTTCGTCGCTGGTCAAACAGCGGCAAAAGTTGGCCAAAGACGCGGCCAACGCCGAGCGAAACGCGCTCTGTGTTCCCGCCGATCCGAAAAAGCAGGCCAACAGCGTCACGCGCGAAAGTCTGATGACGTTGCTGGCTTATCCCAGGCAATCCGGCGCGTATCTGGAACCGCAGCTTCTGGGAAAAGCCAGGCTGGAGGTCTTTGAACTCGAAGGGGAAAAGAAACAGGTGTTCTTTTCTCTGCCTGCTTCGGACAGCGAAGGTGACAAGCTGGACACGGCGCTCTGTCGTCTGGCCGTCAATAAGGCGAAAGTCGAAGTCGCCAAAGAAAGCGACGGCAGGTTTGTCGTGGGCGGACGAGAGTTTTTGCGGACGCCGGAAAAGGCTGTGATCGTGCGAGTGCCGCTGGACAACTGGCGCGTTGACGCGGATTTGCCGCTAAAGTTCCCGTACCGACAGACTGTCTATTCGCCGACGCTCGAAGAGCTTCACCTTTTGATGCGGAACGAAAGCATCTACGGCGGAATGCTGGAAGCCTTGCCCGACACGCGGAATTACGGGCAGGACACGCTTTATAACTACGGCACAATTGTGGCCAAACAGGGCGAAGGCTCGCTTCAACGTTTCGTCAGCGAATTGACCAAAGACATTGCCGAACCGCAGGCGCGCGAAAAGAAAATTCAACGGCTGGCCGATCTGGTTTCGCGCGAAATCGCGCCCAGCCCCGAAGAGATTCCGCTGAAAGTCATCAAACGCGCCAGTGAAGTCCTGATGACCGGCGAAGGCGAATATCCGGCGCGCGCCGTGCTGCTGGCGTCCTTGATCGAACAATTGCAGGAAGATTACCTGTTGGTCTACTCGAAAGATTTTCTATCGGTCGCCGTCAAACAAGGCGGCTTTCCATCGAAAAACGAATACCAGTTCAAATTTGAAGGCGCGGTCTGGCTTGTGATTGACACGTCGGTCGCGGGATTCCGGGTCGGCCTGGATGCGCCGAAGATGCGGCGAGGCGCTGTCACTTATTTGCAGCGACCGAGCCAAAACAGCGCCATCAAAAACTTAGAGACGGGCAGTTTGCTGCCTTTCAAATAACCAAGCAAAGCTGATTCAAGCTTATGTCATCGCTGATCAACTCCATTGATTTTCCGTTTATTCTCGGATCGCTGATTAAGGTCGCGGTCTTCTGGATTTTCATCATGCTGACGGTCGCTTACACGGTGTATGCCGAACGGCGCGTGCTGGCGGTGATCCAGAACCGGTTGGGCCCGAATCGCGTCGGTTGGCAGGGACTGTTGCAACCTTTCGCCGATCTGCTCAAGTTCATTTTCAAAGAAGACATCATTCCGCTGGCCGTCAACAAATGGCTGTATGTGATGGCTCCCGTCATCGCGCTGGTTCCGGCGATGATGGTCTTGATCGTTTATCCGTTCGGCCCCAGCGATGTGCCGCTGCCCGGCGGCGAAATACTGAGCCAGGTGGTCAACGAAACTGCGGCCAAGTTGGGACTGGGCTGGAACGTTGATTTGCGAACCTTCGACTTGCACGTGACCAGCTTCAATGTCGGCTTGCTGTACGTTTTCGCGATGACCGGCCTGGGCGTTTACGGCATCTTCATTGCTGGCTGGGCGTCGAATTCCAAATACAGTTTGCTGGGCGGACTGCGCTCTTCGGCGCAAATGATTAGCTACGAACTCGGCTTGTCGCTGTCGGTCGTGACTGTGTTGCTGGTGGCGGGTTCGCTTGATTTGGTCAAGATTGTCGAACAGCAATCCGGCTGGGGCGGGATGCGCTGGAACATTTTCGGCGGTTCGGCTGGACTGCTGATGCTGATTCCTGCGGTGATTGCTTTCACGATTTATCTGGTCAGCGCCATTGCCGAAACCAACCGCGTGCCTTTCGATTTGCCCGAAGCCGAAACCGAACTCGTCGCCGGATTCCACACCGAATACAGTTCGCTGAAATTCGCGCTCTTCTTTATGGCCGAATACGTCAATATGACGACCGTGTCGGTGTTGGCGACGACCTTGTTTCTGGGCGGCTGGAACGGCCCGGGCGTTTCGAGTCTGCCGTGGCTGGGGCCGGTTTACTTTCTGGCCAAAGTTTTCTTCTTCCTGTTTTTGTACATCTGGCTGCGCGGAACGCTGCCGCGTTTGCGCTACGACCAGTTGATGAGCTTCGGCTGGAAGTTCCTGCTGCCGGTGGCGCTGCTGAACATCGCGTTGGCGGCGACGGTCGCGGTTTTCGTTTTGTAGGTTGATTCGATATGGAACAACTCGCGCAAATTCAAATCTCACACATTTTGTTTCTCGGCTTCGCCGCACTGGCGGTGGTGGCGGCGTTCAACGTCATCTTGCAGCGCAACCCGATTTACAGCGCCATCGGCTTGATCGTGGTGTTGTGCGCGCTGGCGGCGATTTTCCTGACGCTGGCGGCGCAGTTCATCGCGGCGATTCAGATCATCGTTTACGCCGGAGCCATTATGGTCTTGTTCGTCTTCGTGATTATGTTGCTCAACGTTCGCGAAGAGGAATCGAAGGCCGACCAGCAAAAGTATCTGAAGTTTTTGGCCGTGCCGCTGTTTCTGGCCTTGATCGGCGAAGTGATGGCGGTCATTCGCACCGTCGGCAATCCGCCCGCCGCCGCCATCGAAAAAGCGCCGGGCACGGTGGAATGGCTGGCCGAAGGCATGTTCAAACAGTACGTGCTGCCGTTTGAAGCGACTTCGGTCTTGATCCTGATGGCGATTGTCGGTTCGATGCTGCTGGCGCGCCGCGAAAGCAAGGCCGAAAACAAACTCATCGAAAATGCGTTGCTGGCCGCCGACGGCCAACCGGTCGAAACTGCCGAATGAGGGAAGGTGGGACAGACTTTAGTCTGTCTACAGTGGCGACAGGCTAAAGCCTGTCCCACGTTTTTCGAGGAAGAATTATGGTTCCGCTGTCCTGGTATCTGGCGCTGAGCGCCGTTCTGTTCACCATCGGAGTTGTCGGCGTGCTGATTCAGCGCAACGCCATCGTGTTGTTTATGTGCATCGAGTTGATGCTCAACTCCGTCAACCTGACGCTGGTGGCGTTTTCGCGTTTTCTGGGCGATGTGACCGGGCAATTGTTCGTGTTCATCGTGATGGTCGTCGCCGCCGCTGAAGCCGCCGTCGGATTGGCCATCATCATTTCGCTGTTCCGCCGCCGCGAAACGCTCAATGTGGACGAAGCCGATTTGCTTAAATTGTGATTTGTCCGTTGTCAGTCGTCCGTTGTTCGGCAACTGACCACTGACCACTGACCACTGACCACTATGCTTAAATGGATCACCCTCGCGCCGCTGATCGGCGCGATTCTCAACGGATTTTTCGGCAAGAAGCTGGGCGAGAAAGTCGTCGGTTTGATTGCCTGCGCGTCGGTTGCCGTTTCGGCGGTGCTGGCCGGGTTGTCATTCAACAACTTGATGCACGCGACGCCCGGCGCTGATGGCGTCCGCCGGGTTCAGGATTTCTTTTTCACCTGGATTTCGGTCGGCGACTTTCGCGCGGATTTCGCTTACCTGCTCGATCCGCTTTCCGGCATCTACATCCTGTTCATCACCGGCGTCGGCCTGCTGATTCACATTTACGCCACCGGTTACATGCACGGCGATCCGGGCTATTACAGGTTCTTCACTTACCTGAACCTGTTTATGTTCATGATGCTGACGCTGATTTTGGCCGATAACCTGTTGCTGTTGTTCGTCGGTTGGGAAGGCGTCGGACTGTGTTCCTACCTGTTGATCGGCTATTACATCCGCAAAAAAGAAGCGGGCGACGCCGCCAAGAAAGCGTTTGTCACGAACCGCATCGGCGACTTCGGGTACATGATCGGAATGTTTCTGGTCTTTGTGACCTTCAAAACCATCAGTTTCGTGCCCAAAGGCGATGTAGCCGGCTTCCTGGAGCAGGCCAAAGCCATTCCAACAGAAGGTTTGTGGGTGTTTGGCACGATGACGGCGATTTCGTTGCTGCTGTTTGTCGGCGCGACCGGCAAATCCGCGCAGATTCCGCTATTTGTCTGGTTGCCGGACGCGATGGCCGGCCCAACGCCTGTGTCTGCACTGATCCACGCGGCGACGATGGTCACGGCGGGCGTTTACCTGACGGCGCGTTGCAGTTGGATAGTCGTTAAATCTCCGACCGCAATGGTCGTGATTGCCATCATCGGTGCGGCGACGGCGATTTTTGCCGCGACCATTGGTTTGGCGCAAAACGACATCAAAAAAGTTCTGGCCTACTCGACGGTTTCGCAGCTCGGTTATATGTTCCTGGCTTGCGGCGTCGGCGCATTCATCGCGGGCATCTTCCACGTGATGACGCACGCTTTCTTCAAAGCCCTGCTTTTCCTCGGTTCCGGTTCGGTTATTCACGGTATGCACGAAGAGCAGGACATCCGCAAAATGGG
>CAZRXE010000399.1:0-1535 GCA_964603695.1 uncultured Heliomicrobium sp. | reverse complement strand
GGGGTTTGCGCCCGCCGCCACGTTTTTGAAGCCTTCGCGGAAAATCGCCTGCGCCAGCACGGTCGCAGTCGTCGTGCCGTCGCCGGCCACGTCGTTCGTTTTGGACGCGACTTCGCGCACCATTTGCGCGCCCAAGTTCTGATTGGGGTCTTTCAGTTCGATTTCCTTGGCGACGGTCACGCCGTCTTTGGTAATAAGCGGGGAACCAAATTTTTTATCAATCACCACATTGCGCCCGCGCGGGCCCAGCGTTACGCGCACGGCGTTGGCGAGAATGTTGACGCCTTCCAGCATCGCTCGTCTCGCTTCTTCTCTGAACTTCAGGTCTTTTGCCACGGTTGAATTGTCTCCTCAAAAAAATGTGACAGGCTTCAGCCTGTCTATGCGTGGACAGGCTGAAGCCTGTCACACAGTATGCGTTGCGAAGTTAACTTGCCCGTCCTACGCGTACACGCGCCGGACGCAACAAGCGATCTCCGAATTTATAGCCTGTCTGATATTCGCCAATGACTTTGTTGTCCTGCTCCGGTGCAACCGGAACGATTTCGACGGCTTCATGAACTTCCGGGTTGAAGTCTTCGCCTTCGCCCGCAACCGCCGTCAAACCCAGCGCCAGCATCTTCGCTTCAAACAGATTCGCGGTTGCTCTGACGCCTTCAAACAGCGCATTGAAATCTGCCTCGCGCTTTTCGCTCTTTTCGGCGGCGGAAACCGCGCGCTTCAGGTTGTCGAGTGTATCCAGCAGACTCGCCACTAAATCGCCGCGCGCTGTTTCCAACTTCTGGTCGAAGGTTCGATTCAAACGCGCGCGCACCTCGTCATTTTCCGCCTTCAACTGTTCCTGCGCTTTGCGGAAACGGTCTGCGAACTCGCTAACCTTGCGTTCGGCTTCGGCGCGTTTTTCTTCGGCCTCTCTCAGTTTTGCTTGAAGGGATTCGACATCTGCCACCGACGCTTCGGATGAAGTTTGCTGATCGGCATCGGCGAAGGGTTCGCCATCGGCTGTGAATCGTCGTTTGTCATTAACTTGAAATTCCTGCTCTTGTGCGGTCTCTGCTGCCTGAGCCGCCTCGTGATTTCCCACGTTTGAACTCATGTTTCCTCTGCAACCACCTTCTCAAAATAGCGTTTGGATTAATTTTCTAAGGGACTGGCAATCTACCACGTGCTTCCAGGAAAGCCAAAATACAGGCATTCAGGAAATTTGGTTTCACGCAAAGCCGAGAAGACGCAAAGAAATCAATAAAGGCCAAAACCATTCCTTCGCGTCTTAGCGGCTTGACGTGAAACTTCTTGCCTCATCCAGCGGCGGCGGCGCTTTGCCCCGCACTGAAAACCATCTGCCCGGTTTCGAGATCGCCTTTGACGATGAGCGTGTCACTCGGCTTGATTTCGCCGCCCAGCAATTTCATCGCCAGCGGATTTTGAATCAGGCTTTGAATTGCCCTTTTCAAAGGTCGCGCGCCATAAACCGGATCGTAACCTTCCGTCGCCAGCAACTCCTCTGCCGAAGCGTCCAACACCAAAGTAATCTT
>CAZRXE010000398.1:0-7917 GCA_964603695.1 uncultured Heliomicrobium sp. | reverse complement strand
GCTGATAGGTTATCGCGGCTTTCGCATGCTCGGTTTCGTGGCGGGCAGCGGCGACAACCTTTTCACGATTGACACGGATCTGGGGCGGATGGAATGGGAAAAGCATTTGAATGCCGCGCCAAGTCAGAGGGCAAGTACGTTGCTTTGTCCCGGCGGAATGACGACGGGCGTTGTGCGTCCAGTGTTGACGACGATTGCTAATGCGCCGTCCAGTCCTGTCAGTGCCGGACGCAACACTCCGGCGAAAAGCGGCGTCGGCGAATCCGGGCAGGGCGCTGTGACGTTGGCCAACGTCAGGCCGAATCCGCCGCGCGCGCAACAAGCTCCGCCCGCAGCCAATCCGATGCTGGTGCAGCAAGGCCGCGTGAACACCGCCAACTTGCCCGGTGGCCAATTAGGTGCGGGGCCGTTTTTGATTTACGCCTTGGCGAGCGACGGCATGCTGCATTCGATGCATTTGTCGAACGGCGCTGATTACCAACCGCCCGTGCGCTTTTTGCCTGCCGGCGCGAATGCCGTCGGCTTGATTGCGCTTGATCAAGCTGTTTACGCTGTGACGACGAACGGCTGTGGCGGAGCAGCCAACGGCGTTTGGATGATTGATCTGGCGACCAAAGAGGTCAAAACCTGGAAAGGCAATGTTGTCGGCTCCGCCGGCATGGCCTTCGGCGCGGACGGCACGCTTTATGTGACGACCGGGAGCGGCGGCGACAAACCGAATTCGCTGGTGACGCTCGATCCGGCGACCCTGGCCGAAAAAGCATCGTTTTCCGCCACGCATGAATTCACGTCTTCGCCCGTGGTTTTCGCGCACAAAGGCAAAACACTGATTGCCGCCGCCACCAAAGACGGCAGCATTCACGTCTTTGACAGCGCAAACTTGAGCGCACCGCTGACTTCTTTGTCCGGCGGAATTAAGGATTTTGCGCCGGGCGCGCTGTCAAGCTGGCAGGATTTTAGCGGCACGCGCTGGATTCTGGCCGCGCACAACGGCGCATTGCCCGCGGGCTTTACGGCTGCCGGCGGCGCGGTGACGAAAGGCGCTGTATTGGCGTGGCGGCTGGGCGATGACGGCAAACTCGCACTGGCTTGGGCGTCCCGCGATCTGGTTTCGCCGCTCACACCGACCATCATCAACGGCGTGGTATTTGCCACTTCCAGCGGGGCGTTTCGCTCCAATGACGGCAAAGCGACGGCGGCAATGCGCGCGGCGCGTTCGGGCAAAGCGGTGATTTACGCCCTGGACGGCACCACCGGCAAAGAGTTGTGGAATAGCGGCGCGAAAATCATGTCTTTTGCCACCAGCGGTGCATTGTCCGGCGGAATGAGCCAGATTTACCTGACCACTTACGACGGTACGATTTACACTTTCGGCTTTCCGATGGAACATTGAAAGCTCGCAACTGTCGGCGGCAAGTCTTTGTCTGGGCCAATGTCCGCGCGGTTCTCGCGCGGACACCAGAAACCCTTTTCAACTTAATCCGAGTCACTATCGCTTGCGGTACCGACTCGGAATTCGCTCATTATCTGATGTTCAGATCATCTTATGATCTTGTCTTCTTTGAATCGTTGACCTAGAATCCGCCCGCTGTCCAATTCAAATAATCCAACATAAGGAAGAATTCGTTATGAGCGGGAAGGCGTTAAAGCTGATTCAACCCGTCTCGAAGCGGGATCAGGTAGTGGCCTCGTTCAAAGAGGCGATTCTGAGTGGGCTGATTCAGCCGGGCGAAGCCATCGTCGAAAGCAAGGTTGCTCAGCAGCTTGGGGCCGGCATTCCATTGGTGCGGGAGGCGTTGATCGAGCTGGAGCATCAGGGGTATGTGCAGAAAGTTCCTTACAAGGGGACAACCGTCACCAAGCTGGCTCAACGCGACGTGGAAAAAATTTTCCGCCTGCGCGTGGAATTGGAATCGTTGGCCATTGAGTGGGCGAGGGAGAACGTGACGCCAGCCGACATCGAAGACCTGCGCAACATCACTATCAAAATGAGGGAAGGGGCGGAGGCGCTCAACCTGGATCAGTTTTATCAAAACGATCTGGCCTTTCACCGCAAGCTCTGGGAAATGTCCGGCAACGATTATTTGGTTGATTGTTTGGAGCGCATAGTGGCCCCGCTGTTCGCCTTCTTTTTGATGAAGGATCGCCGCGAGCGCGAGTCTTACCTGTTTAGCGCCGAACAACATGAAAAGATCGTTGAAGCCTTGCCCCGGCTGAGCGGGGCAAAGTTGCGCGTGTTGATGAGGAATTCAATCTCGGAATGGAAAACCGAAGTTTTCAACGCCGTGCTGCCGCGCGAGTCTGAATAGGGCGCGCTGGCGCTGAGACGTGCTGTCAATTTGCTTTCAACTCGAAAGCTGTTCCTGTAATCATCAAACTGTTTCAAGGGGTATCACCGTGATGCGAAAACTAACGATCCTGATCGCAATGGCGTTGTATTGCTTTCTGAGTTGGAGCGCTGCTCCGCAGGCTCAGAATGCAAAACTCGCAGACTGGCTGACCGATGGCGGCGACGTGGAGCGCACCGGCTGGCAAAAAAATGAACACCTGCTTTCCGTCGGCAGCGTCAAAAACATGAAACTGCTGTGGAAGACAAAACTAGACAACGAACCGCGCCAGATGCACAACCTGCTGCCGGTTTTGATCGCGAGCAACGTCAAAACCGCCGCCGGATTGAAACAAATCGTGCTGGCAACGGGCGTCAGCGATAACCTTTATGCGCTCGATGCTGAAAGCGGCGAACAGATTTGGAAGCTGCATTTCGACAGCAACTGGACGCCGCCGGCCAATGGCGGACGCGGCGCGGGCATTTTGTGTCCGGGTGGCATCACGGCCACGCCGGTCATTGGCCCCGGCAAAGCTGCGGGCGAATACATCGTGTACGCCGCGTCGTGGGATGGCCGCTTGCGCCGTGTTGATCTGGCCACGGGCAAGGAAATCGCCCAGCCCTCGAAATTCATGCCGCCCAACGGCAAACCTTATGCGCTGAACCTTTACAACAACGCCATCTACGTTCACACGGCGCAGGGCTGCGGCGGCAATCCGAACATGGTCTACATCTACGATCTGGCGACGGAGAAAGTCGGCGCTTGGGGCCCGGCGGGCGGCGGCATGTGGGGCCGAACCGGCGGCGCAATCAGCTCGAAAGGCGTGATGTATACAGGCACGGGCGACGGCCCGTGGAATCCTGAAAACGGCATTTACGGCAACGGCATTATCGGCGTGAAGCAAGACCCCGCTACCAAAGCCGGAAAGTTGGTGGATTATTACGGCCCCTCGAACGCCGAATGGTTGTGGAAACGCGACCTGGATATGCAGGTCAGTTGCGCGATTTTCAAATACAAAGGCAAGGAGTTGATGGTGGACGCGGGCAAGGAATGCGTGATGTACCTGATGGACACGGATTCCATTGGCGGTGACGACCATCGCACGCCGCTGCATCGCACGCCGCTGTATTGCAACGAGGAAGTGAACTTCGCTTCGGCGGGCGTCTGGGGATCGCTGGCCACCTGGGAAGATTCGAAAGGCACGCGCTGGGTGCTGTCGCCGTTCTGGGGGCCGAAGCATTCAAAATTCACCGCGCCGATTGAAAACGGTGTGACCAAAAAAGGCGGTGTCGTCGCGTTCAAAGTCGTGGACGACAAGAAAACCGGCAAACCCACGCTGACGCCGGCCTGGATTTCGCGGGATATGGATCGCGGCGAACCGCCCGTCATTGCCAACGGCGTGGTCTTCGCCTACGGCAGCGGCGAAGACACGGATCAAGCCGCTTACGACATCGGCCTGGCTTACAATCGCCAGGAAAACCGCATCAAGAATTCGACCAAAGCCGTGCTTTACGCGCTGGACGCGCAAACCGGCAAAGAGCTTTGGAACAGCGGCGACGCGATTGCTTCGTGGAATCACTGGGGCGGATTGTCCGTGGCCAATGGCCGCGTTTACATCAGCACGTTCGACGGCTATCAGTATTGTTTCGGCATTGCCGGAGGCGGCGTTGCGCAATCGGCGGCGAAAGGAGGCAAATAAGTGAAACGAGTACTCACGACGATCTTTTGTTTGTTTGCCGCCGCCATCACCGCGCAGGCGCAGCGCGGCGCGAACAATGATTGGATGACGGAAAACGGCGACGCCCAACGTACCGCCACGATCAAAGCCGATGCGAAGATCAACAAGGATTCGGTTGCCAAACCGGGCGCGGTGCAGTTGCTTTGGAAATTGAAACTGAAAAACACGCCGCGCGGAATGAATAATCTGACGCCGCCTGCGACGCTCGAAAGGCTGATTGGTTATCGAGGTTTTCGCATGCTTGGTTTCGTGGCGGGCAGCGATGACAATCTTTTCACGATTGACACAGACCTGGGGCGGATGGAATGGGAAAAGAAACTCAAGGCCGCGCCCAGCACGCAAGCGCCAACGCTGTTGTGCCCCGGTGGAATAACAACGAGCGTGGTACGTCCGACTTTGTCCGCAATTGCCCCCGCCGGTGGAGGCTCCGGTCCCGGACGCAGCAATCCCGCCAAAAGCACTGTTGGCGAACCCTGGGAAGGGGCCACAACACTGGCAAACATTCGCCCTCCGCAAGGCCCGCCGCCTGGCCCTCCTGCGGGAGCGCAAGCCGCGCCGCGTCCGAATCAGCCGCCGATGGGAGGCGGATTCGGCGGCAACGCGCAGTTGATTTATGCGCTGGCCAGCGATGGGATGCTGCATTCGATGCACTTGTCCGGCGGGCAGGAATACAAGCCGCCCATCAATTTTTTGCCGCCGGGCGCAAACGCCAGCGGCTTGATTATCGCGGACGGCAAGGCTTACGCAGTCGTTTCGCAAAGCTGCAATGGCGTGACCAATGGTTTGTGGGCCTATGACTTTGAAGCGCAAAAGGCATTGACCTGGAAAGGCAATATCGCCGGCTCAGCGGGCGCGGCCTTTGGCGGCGACGGCACGATTTATGTCGCGACGGATGAAAACGCGGAAGGCGCTCCCGGCATGTCCATCGTTGCGATTGATCCGAAGACCTTGCAGACGAAAAGCGTTTACACCGCCAGCCGCATTTTTGTTTCTTCGCCTGTGGTCTTTGAACACAAAGGCAAGACCTTGATCGCCGTCGCTGCCGTGGATGGCAGTGTGCATTTGGTGGATGCGGCGAATATGTCTGCTGCCGTGAATGTCACGCCGGCCACCGGCAAAGGTACTGCGCCGAGTTCGCTGGCTTCATGGCAGGATCGCGACGGAACACGCTGGATTCTGGTTGCGCACACTGGCGTGTTGCCTGCGGGGTTCAGCGGTTCGGCCACCAAAGGCGCGATTCTGGCGTACAAACTCAGCGATGATGGCAGCAAGCTCCTGCCCGGTTGGGCTTCGCGCGATTTGATGTCGCCGCTGACGCCGACCGTCATCAACGGCGTTGTCATTGCGACTTCCAGCGGGGAGTTCAAAAGCAGCGACGGCAAGATCACTCCGGCAATGCGCGCGGCGCGGTCGGGCAAGGCTGTGGTGTATCTGCTCGATGGCACCACCGGCAAAGAGTTGTGGAATAGCGGCTCGACCATCACTTCGTTCGCACGTGGCAACGCGCTGTCGGGCGGCATGGGACAGTTTTATCTGACCACTTACGACGGCACGCTTTACGCCTTCGGCTTTCCAATGGAGCACTGAGAATGAAAACACTTCGACTCAAACACACGCTGATTTTCGCGGCGAGCATGGTTGTTTTGCTGATGATCGCGCTTTCAGGTTTTCATCCAACCACCGCGCAACAAGGCCCGCCGCAAGGGCCGCCGCCGGGCGGCGGACAAGGCGGCCCGCCGCGTGGGCCAGGCGGCGGCGGACGCGGCCCAGGCATTGAAGCCCTGGCGGTGGACGACCGCACCGGCTTTGAACCAATCTTCGACGGCAAAACCCTTAAAGGCTGGGACGGCGATCCGCAATTCTGGCGCGCTGAAAACGAAACAATCATTGGCGAAAGCACGCCGGAAAAACAGGTCAAGGTCAACACGTTTCTGATCTATCGCGGCAGCATGCCCGGCGACTTTGAATTAAAAGTAGACCTCAAAATGAACTCGACCAACACCGGCATTCAATACCGCAGCATTGAATTGCCCGACGTCGGCAAATGGGTACTCAAGGGTTATCAGGCCGACATGGATTTCGCCAACCAGTACACAGGGCTTTTGTACGAAGAACGTGGACGCCAATTTATGGCTCCCCGTGGGCAAATGGTTCATATCGGCCCGGGCAACAAAAAACGTGTGATCGCCAATTTGCGTAACCCGGACGAACTAAAGGCGACGATCAAGGTGAACGACTGGAATACCTATCACATCATCGCGCGCGGCAATCGGTTGACGCACATCATCAACGGCCATTTGTTTTCCGAAGCGATTGACGACGATCCGGCCGGGCGTTCGATGGGCGGTTTGCTCGGCTTCCAGATGCACGTCGGGCCGCCGATGAAGCTGGAACTGCGAAACATCTGGCTCAAGAATTTGTAATCAAGCTGTAGGACAGGCTTTAGTCTGTTGGCACTAACGACAGCCTGGAGTTTGTCTCACCGTCTTAATCTCTCGCTTTGAAAGCAAGCTGTAATGACAGCAGCGGCGAATTGACGCTGGAATTGGTCTTTGATGTAAACTGTGCGGCGTTTGCCGGGCGGGCAATCACTCAATCGCTCGGCACGTCTCTTCCCTTAACGCAAAATTCATTCACCTTGCTTTCAATTTGGAGTTGTATGTGTTTATGAAAACGAATCAGATTTACCGCAGTCTATTTATCGCTGCGACCTTCGCTTTGTTTGTTATCAACTACGGATGGTCTTCGTCCATTGGCCAGACGCGGCCAATGCCGGACGGGACGGGCAAAGCCGAAACGCAGAAAATGTGTTCGACCTGCCACGATCTGGATAAATCGCTGTCACTCAAACAGGATCGCGCGGGCTGGCAGCGCACGGTCGAAAAAATGGTCGCCTTTGGGCTAAAGACCACGGAAGCCGAAGTCAACATCGTCGTTGATTATCTGACCCGTAGCTACCCGGCGGACGACGTACCGCGCCTGAAAGTGAACGAAGCCGAGGCGCTGGATTTTGAAAGCATTCTGGGCGTCAAACGCTCCCAGGCCGCCGCCATCATTCAGTACCGCGAAAAGTACGGGAAATTCAAAACCATCGAGGATTTGAAAAAAGTCCCCGGCATTGACGCGGCCAAGCTCGACGCGAAAAAGGATCGCCTGATTTTTGAATGAAATCCCGAATCATCACCATCGCGTTTGGGTTGACGGCGCTGGCCGGGCTGGTCATCGCGCGTTCGCCGCAAACAGCGCAGGATTGCTCTTCCGCTCTGGCGGCGTTGGAAGAGCGCGCCGAAATGCAGCGCCGATTGCTGTGGGATTGGGCGGGTCTGATTCGCTACGGCAGCGAAAACACCGAACTGCCCAAACCCAAACCGGAAGAAAACCGCGTTGTGTTTCTCGGCGATGAAATCACCGAAAACTGGCCTGCCGAAAAATTCTTCCCTGGCAAAGCCTATTTCAATCGTGGGATTACTGACCAGACTTCAGCGCAAATGCTGGTGCGCTTTCGGCAGGACGTGATTAAGCTAAAACCCAAAGTCGTTGTTATTGCGGCGGGAACTAACGACATTGCCAGCGTGCATGGCCCCATCACGCAACGGATGAGCGCCGAAAACATCACTTCAATGGTGGAACTGGCCAAAGCCAATAACATCAAAGTCGTGCTGGCTTCGGTGACGCCGATTTGCGATTGCTACACCAAACGTTCGTTGCTGCGGCCTTTCGGCAAGATCATCGGATTGAACAACTGGCTGGAAGAATACGCGGCAGCAAGCGGCTCGGTCTATTTGAATTACTACGCGGCGCTCGGCGAAGGCCGCAATTTGAAAAAGCAATTTACCAGCGACGGTGTGCTGC
>CAZRXE010000397.1:0-7999 GCA_964603695.1 uncultured Heliomicrobium sp. | reverse complement strand
CGACAAGTTTCTTTCCGAATCCGAAACCCGCGAATTGATGGCGACGGCGCTGTCGAACGCCCCTCTGGATGGCAAGCGGGTTCTCATCCTCATCCCGGACGGCACGCGCACCGCGCCGATCCCGATGATGTTCCGGTTATTTCATGAACTGCTGGGCCGGCGCGCGGCGTCGCTGGATTATTTAATTGCGCTCGGCACGCACCAGCCGATGAACGAAGAACACATCAACCGCCATCTGGGCATAATGGCGGAAGAGCGCGCCGGCAAATACGCCGACGTCAGAGTCTTCAATCATCGTTGGGATTTGCCGGAAACCTTCGCCGAACTAGGCGAGATTTCGGCGGAGGAAATCGCGGAAATCTCTGGCGGACGGCTGCACGAAGCAGTCAAAATTCGATTGAACAAACTGGCGCTGGACTACGATCAACTCATCATTTGCGGCCCTGTCTTTCCGCACGAAGTCGTGGGTTTTTCCGGCGGCAACAAATATTTCTTTCCCGGCATCAGCGGCGGCGAAGTCATCAACTTTTCGCATTGGCTGGGCGCGCTCATCACCAGCTACGAAATGATCGGCCTGAAACATACGCCGGTGCGGCAGGTCATCAATCGCGCGGCGTCGTTCATCCACAAACCCAAACTCTGTTTCGCGATGGTCGTCAAAGGCGACAGTCTCGCCGGCCTTTACATCAGCTCACCCGAAGAAGCCTGGGACGCGGCCAGCGATCTTTCCTCGCAACTGCACGTTGTTTGGCGCGACAAACCTTTTCAGCGCGTGCTGTCCGTAATGCCGAAACTGTATGACGATTTGTGGACGGGATCGAAAGGCATGTACAAGCTGGAACCGGTCATTGCCGACGACGGCGAAGTCATCATTTACGCGCCGCACATTGACGAAGTCAGCTACACGCACGGCAAGATCATTGATGAAATCGGCTACCACGTGCTGGAGTACTTCACCAAGCAATGGGACAAATTCAAACACCATCCGCTGGGTGTGGTCGCTCACAGCACGCACCTGCGCGGCATCGGAACCTACGACGCCGACACCGGCATCGAACACCCGCGCATCAAGGTCACGCTGGCCACGGGCATCCCGCGCGAACGCTGCGAACGCCTGAACTTGGGTTACCTCGATCCGTCCGACATTCGATTGGAAGAATGGCAGGGCAGGGAAGACGAAGGCGTCCTGCTGGTGCCCAAAGCCGGCGAGATGCTTTACCGCTTGAAGCCGAAAGCGGCGGCAGCCTGACAGCCGCCGCCGCAGGTACGTTCTAGCCGCTTTCAGGTGGGCGCGACCGTAAACCACAGATAAACACTGAGGAACACAGCGCAACACAGATCAAACCTAACGCTACATCCGTGTTTATCCCTGCCTATCCGTGTTCATTCAGCAATTCTCGGTTTGGCCGTTTACAGCGGACTGTTAGTCCGCTGTAGGTTTCCCGCAGGAGGCGTCAGGGCAAGAACCAAAAGGGTTGCCTTGCCGGTTTTTCAGCGGACTAACAGACCGCTGTACAAATCGAGAATTGCTCCCATCCGAGATTTTGAACATTTATCCCGAATTATAAATACGCCTCTCCACAACCATTACCGTGATGGATGCGGCGGCGGCATCCATTCTTTTTTTCCTGCCTGCGTTACAGACGAATTCGCCAAACTCCAGAGTTATCGCCGCCAATAGTTATGCCAATGTGGTTTTTGGATTGGCGAGCCGGAAAACGGAATGATTAGGTGCAGGCAATCGCGCCCTGTGGTTGGAATGGCAGTTGCCTAAAAGCACGGCAAGATTCCGCTTCACAACTTTGGGACAAGTTACACTGTTTTGCTTTCCTTGATCCGACGCAGGGAAGGCGCAGGTGCGCCAACGCAAGAAGCAATCTTTGGCTTATGAAAAGCGGCTGCCGTGGCGCGGCCATCCGGCAAATCAGCAAGATTTGCAAACTCTTTCGGAAATCACAATTTGAAGATAGGAGATTTGTTATGAAACCCACTCACTTCCTTCAAACGATCATTCTGCTCTTGTTCGCCTGTGGAATGGCTTTCGGGCAGGCGGTGTCGGTCAGTAACGTAGAAGGAACCGTTACCGATCAGGCCGGCGCGGTGGTGGCGAATGCCAGCATTACCGCCACCAACAAAGGCACGGGCGCGGAGCGCACCGCGACCACGGACAGCAATGGATATTACCGCGTTGCCGGGCTGGCACCGGGAATGTACACAGTCAAGATTCAAAGCAGCGGATTTGCCGCGCAGGTCGCGGAAGGCGTGACGCTGAACGTCGGCACGACGCTGACGCTGAACGCTTCGCTCAAACCGGCGGGCACTTCCGAAACCGTGGTCATCAGCGCGACTGATGCCGGGTTGATTGAAACCAGCCGCACAGACCTGGGCGGCGTGGTCAACAATCGGGAAATTGAAAACCTGCCGCTGAACGGGCGCAGCCTGGCGGGCCTGGCGATTCTGATTCCCGGCGCGCGTCCCACGCAGTCTTTCGATCCGACGAAAAACCGCAGTTCGTCGTTTTCCGTCAATGGCGGCGGCGGTCGCAACATCAACACCACAGTGGACGGCGGCGACAACAAAGACAGCACCGTCGGCGGCATTGTCATGAACTTTTCGCTCGAAGGCGTGCAGGAATACAAGCTGGAAACGCAACGCTTTTCGGCGGCCTCGGGCCGCAGCGAAGGCGCGGCGCTCAACGTCATCACCAAAAGCGGAACCAATGAATTTCACGGCTCCGGCTTTTTGTTCGCCCGCGACAAGACGTTCAATGCCAACGATCACATTTCCGAAGTCAGCAAGCGCACGAAGGCCGAATACAGCCGTCAGCAATTCGGCGGCAGCTTCGGCGGGCCGATCAAAAAAGACCGCTTTTTCGCTTTCGGCGTTTATGAACGGACGCGCGAAGAATCCGGCTTCAACGTCAGCCAAACGGTTTTTGACCAGTTGCAATTCGCGACTTCGATTGGTGCCAAACCGATTCTGAGCGTCCCCACGCCTTTTCGCGACAATCTGTGGCAGGTGCGGCTGGACGGCAAACTCAATGACAAGAACACCGCTTTCGTGAAATGGGCCGAACAGACCAACAACGCGCTCAACGACCAAGCGGGCATCACAGATGAATCCAGCGGCAATTTCACCAAGAACACGCTTTACCAGGGAACGTTCGGGCTGAACTCGACTCTTTCGCCGGCGCTGGTCAATCAGTTCGTGTTTGCTTACCAGTACTGGAACAATCTGATTGATTCGCCGACCTTCGCGCCGTTTCTGACCTTTGCCGGTGGCGTGACCTTCGGAACCAATCCCAACATTCCGCAGCAATCCATTCAGAAGAAATATCAGATCAGAGACGACATGTTTCTGACGGCGGGCAGCCACGGGCTGAAATACGGCATTGATTTTGTGGCGATTCCCAAACTGGGCGGCTTTTTCCGCACGCCGCCGACGCCGAACCTGACCTTCCTGGACAGCGCGTCGGTGGTTGCTACCGACAAGACGAAATATCCGCAAGGCTTTGCCACGCCGGGCGCGGTTTCGCAATTGACGGCGGCTTCGGGCGATCCGTCGTTCGATTATCACAACACGGCATTGTTCAGCGTTTATTTCCAGGACGATTGGAAGGTGAAGCCGAACCTGACGCTGAACCTGGGCGTGCGCTACGACCTGGACATCAACTTTCTGCCCTCGCTGCTGAACAACCGAACCTATCTGTTGCTGAAGCAGATCAATCATCCCGTGGCGAGCAAGCCGCTCAAGGACGACACCAACAATGTAGCGCCGCGTTTCGGTTTCGCCTGGGACATCAAGGGAGACACGAAGAACGTCATTCGCGGAGGCTACGGCATTTATTACGGCCAGGTCTTCCAGAACATTCCGCTGTTCGCGCAGCAACAAACCAACGACACGGTGTTTGCCAACGTGCTGAATTTCGTCAGCACGGGCACGACGCCGCAAACCAACAATGATCCCTTCCTGCGAACGTTCCGTTACGGCATTGATCCCATCGTCATTCCGCCGGCTTCGACCGTGCTGGCGAACAATGGTTCCGGCCGCATTCTGAACCCGGATGACGTGATGCCTTACACGCAGCAATTCAACATCGGCTACAGCCGCCAACTGAACAAGGATTACGCCATCGAAGTGGATTACGTACACGTGCTGGGCTTGCACGAATATGTGCGCCACCGCCTGAACCCCATCGTGCCGGGAAATAGCGTCGTCAACATCAACGGGCAAACGGTCAACAACGCGCGATTGCTGGCGGCGGATTTCGTCCGCGCCGGATTGCCCGCCAATCGGCTGGCCGACGTGGTTTCGGAAGAATCCATCGGACGGTCGCGCTACGACGGGTTGAACGTGGTGCTCAAGCGCCGTTTCAGCAGTCATCTGACCTTCCAGGCTTCGTATGTGCTGTCGCGTTCGATTGCTTACGCGGGCGCGGCGAATACAGGGGCGGCGGCGGGCTTCGGCGGACTGGCGCAGGATCAGAACAAGATTCTGGACCCGAGCGAATTGGGCGCCACGTCGAATGACGAACGCCATCGCTTTGTGTTCTCCGGCGTGTTTGACCTGCCGTGGGGCTTGCAGGTGTCGCCGATTTTGCAGGCGGCTTCACCGCGCGCCTACACGCTGATTCAGGGCACGGATCGCAACGGCGACGGCATCAACAACGACCGTTATCTGGACCCGGCCACCAACCAGATCGTCAAGCGCGGCACGGCGCGCGGCGGTTTCGACATCAAGTTGGGAACCAATCCGACGACCGGCCTGCCGATGGTTGTTCCGGGCGATCCGGTTTCGGCGCGCACCTTCACGCTGGACACGCGCGTGTCGAAATTCATCAAGTTTAACGAACGGATGAAGCTGGGGCTGTTTTTTGAAGCCTTCAACCTGACGAATCACGTCAATTTCGGCGACGGGTTCCAGGGCAATGCGCGCACGGTCAACGCTGCCAATCAATCGCTGCTACGAACCGTGACGGGCTACCTGGGCAATCGCACCGCCAGCATCCCGCCGGCGCAGGGCGGCGCGGGCAGCCCGTTCCAGGCGCAATTCGGCGCGCGCTTCTCTTTCTAACGACGGCGCACGTTGGCTGATGTCAAACGAGGCCGGCGACTTCTTCGGAAGTTCGCCGGCCTCGTTTTTTGTTCAGTGCGCAATCGGGATTGCGGCGGGCGGAGTTGGCGCGTGTTCGATTTCTTCCAGCGAACGCGGCGGGCGCTTGCGCCATTGCTTCAGCAGTTGCGGCTGCGCGCGCAGCTTCGTTTGCAACGCATCAATTTCGGCGGGCGAAAAATAGTTTCGTTTCTTCTCTTCAACCTTCCCAGACGGAATGTGGCCGTAAAGCCAGAGGCGATAGCTTTTCAAGCCTTCGCCATAACCGCGCGCGATGGCTTCGAGATCAGTGCCGCGTTCAAACCGCGCGGTGAAGTTTCGGCAGGCCAGCCGCGTTAGTCCCAACAACGCCAGCCGGTTTCCGGCTCGGTAATAAACGATGTGGTCGAGTTCGTGCGCCAGGATGGCGCGGACGCCGTCTTCCGGCGCGCGCGCAGTGAAGAGTCGGCGATTGACGCGCAGCACGTAGCGCAGCCGGTTTTTGAACAGATAACTCGTGAAAGTGAATCGCGTTTGAAAGTAATCCGACGGCGAATCGAAGAGCTTGATTTCAATTTCGGCGGTTTTCAGTTCTGGATAGGACGCGGCGCGGACTTCTTCGACGGTTCGGCGCACGCGGACGACGACATCATCGTTGACTTGCGCCGCCGCCGTCAGCGTCAGCATCAGCCAAATTGCGGGGAACATCATCGTCGCTTTTCGCATCGTGTTTCCTTAATCCGTGGATGGCGCTTTTTGTTGCGGGCGGCTGAAAGTGTCGTGCGATTGCGATTGTTCGCGGTAATCAATCAAGGCTTTCAGCAGTGTTCGCAGCGGCGTCGGCTGCACGCCGCGTCGCCGGTTTTGCGCGCCGATCTCGAAAGCGATGCGCCATTGCTCGAACAAAATCCTGTAGGCGGCAAAGACGGAATTTTTCGGATCGTAAATGCTGGTCGCTTCCGACGTGACGCCGTTCAATTCAATCACCTTGAAGTTACGGCCTTGCTGGAAGTCTTCGACGCTGGGCGTGCGAATGTCGAAGCGGCCAAAATAAAAGCCCTCGAAGCCCCGGCAGATGCCGTCAATCGCCGTTTCCAGCGCATCCGTCTTCGCCCAGCCGCCGTCCAGAAACACCGCGCCGCGACAATGCGTGCCGAGTTCGACCAACGGAACTTTCCGGCCTTGCGGCGGCACGTCCCACAAATGATCCGCGTGTTTGTCCAGCAGAAAGCGCGCCATGCAAACCGCGCGGCCATCGTTGAGGATCAATTGTTCCAGCGTGCTTTGGCCGTCGGCGACGACCGACGGAAAGCGTTTTTCGGTGATGGCGAAAATGCGGCCCCGGGCTTCATCCGGGTAGCGGTAATAAAACACGCCGAACTCTTCGCCCGGCGCGTGCTGTTGAATCACCGTGTCCACGTTCGCTTGCTGCAGATAACTTTCCAGTTCTGCGTCGGATCGAATGATGCCGACACCGGAACCGCGTTGGCCCGCATCCGGCTTGAGTACGACGGGATAACTGAGTTGATGTCGGTTGAGAAAGTCTTTGGCGGCGGCAACTCGTTCTTCAACGCTCTTGCCGGCTTTCAGCAAAGCCCAGCGCGGCAAAAACTCTTCCGCTTTTTCCAAACCTTGCAGGATTTCCGCTTTCGATTCGCCGATGAATCCGCCGCCGGGAATGGCCGGATCGGCTGCTGTGAACAGCGTCAGGCTGCGATGTTTCAGCATCAGCCATAAGACGTAAACGACTACCGGCGGATAAAAAATGTATGCCGGCCAGAATTCCCAGTGAGTCATTCGCCGCCAGCTTGAAAGCAGCAGCCGGCGACCTTTCCAGGTTGACAGCCTCACCAGCAATTTGACCAGCGCGTAAATCAACACGGCGGCGACGGCGGCTTTCAGCAACAACCCCTGTCCGGCGAACATCGCCGATTCGATCAACTCCTTGCCCAGCAGCATTGAAAGCCCGACCAGCAGCGGCGTCCAGACAGCGCAGGCGATGGCGAAATACAAGGCGAATTTCCAAAAGCTGGTGTTCAAAGCTCCGGCGGCGAAATAGGTTGGCAGTCGCGCGCCCGGCAAAAAGCGGCTGACGAAAATGACTTTCGCGCCTTGATGTTGAAACCATTCGGAACTGCGTTCGACCGCCGCCGCGCTGACGAACCATTTGACTGGCGCGCGTTTGAGCGCCGCGCGGCCCAGCCAGCGACCGGCCAGAAAGAGCAGCAGGTCGCCGATGAAAATTCCCAGAAAGCAGGCCAGCGCGCCGAGCGTGAAATCCAGCCGGCCTTGCGCGGCCATCACGCCGGCGGCGATGCAGGTCAGGTCTTCGGTGATGAGCGTGGCGGCGGCCAGCAACAAGACGACGACAAACGCCGTCACGCCCATAAACTTCGGCAGGTTTTTGGAATCGAAGGGCTGACTCGCGGCAATTACACGCGCCGGGTCGGCTTGGGCTTTGGTCAATGCCTGACCGCTTTCCACGCGGCGCGTGAAATCCAGCAGCATCGGCGCGAGGTATTCAAAGCGGTTGAAAACCATGAAGTGATCGTAGTCCGAAACGATCAACTCGCTTTGCGGAACCAGACGGTGATGTTCACGCGCGGCTTCCACCGGAACCAGAAAGTCATGTTGGCCGTGCAGAATCAGCGTCGGTTTGTCGAAACGTTGCAGCAACGCGCGCAAAGGTCGCTGGTCGGAATCGTAAAAGTTGCGACTGTAAGAAACCGAAAAGTCGCGAACGTGCGAAGTGGGCGAAAACGAAAAGCCTTCGCGCAGCAGCCAAAACAAACCCAGTTGCAAACCGTGGACGGCGTGATTGAGATGGTAATCGCCGAGCAGTTCCATTTCCTGCACGCCGATGGCGGCCAGCATCGTCAGCGATGCCACGCGCTGCGGCGCAAGGTCG
>CAZRXE010000396.1:0-1934 GCA_964603695.1 uncultured Heliomicrobium sp. | reverse complement strand
TCCTTCTTCAACTGCCGTAACGGCTGGTTTCAAGTAATGACCACCATCCGCATTGCACTGGCGCAGATCAATCCTATGGTCGGCGATTTTGCCGGCAATACCGCCAAGATTCTTGCCAAAATTGCTGAGGCGCGCGCCGCTGGCGCAGACGTCATCGCCGTGCCCGAACTGGCGTTGACCGGGTATCCGCCCGAAGACCTGCTGTTGCGCCCGCAATTCATCGCCGCCAACTTGCAAGCGCTCGAACAAATCGCCGCCGCAACGCAAGACATCGTCGCCATCGTTGGGTTTGTGGACAAAACGACCGATATCCACAACGCGGCAGCCATTCTTTGCCACGGCGAACTCAAAGGCATTTATCACAAAAACTATTTGCCGAATTACGGTGTGTTTGACGAATACCGATATTTTGACGCGGGGCAATCGGCGCCGATTTTTGCCTACGGCGATGTGCTGATCGGCGTGAACATTTGCGAAGACATCTGGTATCCGGGCGGGCCGACGCAACTGCAGGCGCTGGCCGGCGCGCAGATCATCATCAATATTTCGGCTTCGCCTTATCACGCAGGCAAAGGCACAGCGCGCGAACGCATGTTGGCCACGCGCGCCGAAGACAACGCCGTGGCGCTGGCTTATGTGAATCTGATCGGAGGACAGGATGAATTGGTCTTTGACGGACAAAGCCTGGTGATTGACGAACGCGGACAAGTGGTCGCGCGCGGTAAAGTTTTTGAGGAAGATTTGCTTATCGCCGACATCAACACTGAGCGTGTGTTCAAGGAACGGCTGCACGATCCGCGCCGGCGGCAGGAACGCATCGAGGTCATCAGCGGCGTGGACAGCATCGAAGGCATTCCGCTACGGGCGGAAGCTTTCAGCGTCAATCGCTCCAAGCTACCAGTCGTTCAAGAAGAATCGCGTCCGGCGTTGACAGATGAAGTCTATCGCGCGCTGGTCGTGGCCACGCGCGATTATGTGTTGAAAAACGGCTTCAGGAGCGTGGTCATTGGATCATCCGGCGGCATTGATTCGGCGCTCACGGCTTGCGTGGCAGTAGATGCGCTCGGCGCGGAAAACGTCACTTGTGTTTTTATGCCGACGCGCTTTTCCGCCGGCGAAAGCGCGCGCGACGCCGAACAATTGGCGAAAAATCTGGGCGTGGCTTATCACGTCGTTTCCATCGAAGAGACCTTCAATCAATATCTGAAAATGCTTCAGCCGGTTTTCGACGGCACGCCAATGGGCGTGGCCGAAGAAAACATTCAAGCCCGCGTGCGCGGCAACATTCTGATGGCGCTGTCTAACAAATTCGGCGCGATGGTGCTGACCACCGGCAACAAAAGCGAAGTCAGCGTCGGTTACTGCACGCTTTACGGCGATATGTGCGGCGGTTTCGCCGTCATCAAAGACGTGCCGAAAATGCTGGTGTTTGAATTGAGCCGCTACGTCAACGCGCGCGACGGCCGCGAAACCATTCCCGAATACATCATCACCCGCCCGCCTTCCGCCGAATTGCGCGAAGACCAGAAAGACACCGACTCGCTGCCGCCTTACGAAGTGCTGGACGAAATCCTCGACCTTTACGTCGAAGAAGATTGGAGCATTGAAGCCATCATTACCGAAAAGGCCGGCATTCCCGGTTTTGACGAAGCCACCGTCCGCCGCATCGCCCGACTGGTAGACCTCAACGAATACAAACGCCGGCAAGCAGCGCCCGGCGTTCGCATCACGCCGCGCGCCTTTGGCCGCGACCGCCGCATGCCGATCACCAACAAATTCAGAGGCTGAATTGATTGCGGATTGCGGATTGCGGATTGCGGATTTGAATTCTGGTCAATCCGCAATCTGCAATCTACAATCCACAATCGTATGAACCTTCCGAACCTACTCACACTCCTGCGAATTTTCATTGTGCCGCTGCTCGTCGTGGTGCT
>CAZRXE010000395.1:0-5032 GCA_964603695.1 uncultured Heliomicrobium sp. | reverse complement strand
ACAGCGCATTGCCCTGCCGCACGATTCCCATGCCGGCTTCCATGCCCGCGCCCGTTTGCAGACCCCGGCCCGACGACATAACCGGCCCCACCATGGAGGCCATTTGGTTCATCATGTGGTGCGGCAAATGGCAATGCAGCATCCAGTCGCCGATGTTTTTGGCTTCAAATTCAATGTCGCGCGCCTGCGCCACGCCGACCAGCACGGTGTTGCCCGGATACCAGCCGACTTCCGGGATGCGCCCGCCTTCCGTACCGGTGACGTAAAACTGATGGCCGTGCATATGAATCGGGTGATGATCCATGCTCAGGTTGACCAGCCGTATGCGCACGCGCTCGCCGTGTTTGACGATCAGCGGCGTGCAGGCCGGGCCGGCCTTGCCGTTGAGAGTCAGCCAGTTGAATTCCATCGCCAGCGTGTTCGGCACGGTGTTGTTCGGCAAAATCGCCCAGCCCTGCAAAATCAAGCCAAAGTCTTTGTCCACTTTCGGCGTTTGTTTTTCGCGCGGGTGGACGATGAAAAAGCCGATCATACCCATCATCTCCTGCATAGGCATGTGCGAGTGATAAAAGAATGTGCCGTGCTGATGCAGCATGAATTCATAGGTGTGCGTTTCGCCCGGCATAATCAGCCATTGCCCCAGGCCAGGCACGCCGTCCTGATTCATAGGCACTTCCAGCCCGTGCCAATGCGGCGTGGTCGGTTCGGGCAGATTGTTGGTGAAATGGATGCGCACGGGGTCGCCTTCCTGCACTTCGATGGTCGGCCCCGGTACGCCGCCGTTGTAGCCCCAGGCATCAACGATGCGCGCATCAGCCCACGGCGCGGCGGGCAGAAATTCCGTGCGGACAGGTTCGGCGCTCAGATGAAACACCTTCACGCCATCTTCAAGCTTGAAAGGCAGCTTCGGAATGTCCGGCGTGAAAACCGGTTGAAAAGCCGTAGGTGCGCTCAAGGTTTCCGGCTGCGAAGGCGCTTTTGAAGGAGCCGCAGGCTTCGGCGGCGTGTGCTGATGCTGCGAATGATCCTGCGCGGCTGGCTTGGTTTCCTGCGACTGCTGCGCGTTTGCAGTTTGAGTTGCCACCAAACTCGCGCCGAGCATCGAGGTGCGGCGAAGAAAATTGCGACGATTTGAATTCATAAAATACTCCTGGACTTCATCCACGAAGCGACACGAAGCGTCACGAAGAAATAGGCGAGCCTTCGTGCCTCTTCGTGCGGCTTCGTGGAAGAGAAGTTTTAGTTGTTGCCGGTTCCCATATTGCCAACCACGCCGTTGGGCGCATCCAGTCCACCGGTCAGCAGCAAGCCGCGCAATTGCACGACGTTTTGCCAGAGTTCGACCAGCGAATGCACATATTCCGTGCGGGCTTGGAAAAGCGTCCGCTGCGTGAAGAGTACTTGCGGATAAGCCGCGCCCATTTGCCGGAATTTGGCCAGATACAATTCATAAGCTCGTTGTGCGCGCGGCAACACTTCGCGTTGATAGCGAACCGCCACGCCGAGCGCGGTTTGATATTGCGCGAAGCTTTCGGCCAGGTGTGCGCGCAGGGCGAGTTCCACGCGCTGGACTTCGCGTTCGGCGGCGGTGAGTTCGGCTTTCGATGCGGCGACGTTGCCTTGATTGCGATTGAAAATCGGCACGCGGACACCGGCTTCGACCCGCGCTTCCCAGCCGGTTTTGCCGCCGAAAAATTCAGCCCATTCGTTGCTGTAACCGATGCTGCCGCGCAGGAACAGATCGGGTTTGGGTTCGGCTTTGGCGCGGCTGACGACGGCTTTGGCGCGTTCGACGCCGGCCAGCGCGCGTTTCATTTCAGGGCTGTCGCGCAGCAGCGTGGCCAGCATTTCTTCCTGAACCAACATCGGCGCGGCGGTTTCCAACATGTCTTCCAAACGCGCGGGTTTCAGTTGCGGATCGTTGACGACCGCAGCCAGCACCTGCCAGACGCGGTTGTAGTCATTTTGAGCGCGCAGCAGGTCAATTTCGGCACGTTGCAATTCCACTTCGGCGGCCAGCACGTCCGGACGATCCGCCGCGCCGGTGTTGAACAGTTCGTCAGAAATCTCCGTGGCTTCGCGCGTCAGCTCGGTCAATTGTTGGCGCAGCGCAAGCAGTTGCTGCGCGCCGACGGCTTCGTAATAAAGCATCCGCACGGCGTTCAGCACGCGCAACCGCTGCGCTTCGGCTTCGGCTTGGGTTTGGACTTTCTCCTGCGCGGCGATGTTTTTGCTTTTGCCGAGCTTGCCGCCGGTCAGAATGCTTTGTTCGACAAAAAAGTATTGGCCGTTGCGATAGGGGTAAACCTGCGAATTGAACGCCAGTCCTTCGCCTTCGTAACCAATCACAGGGTTCGGCCACAGCCCGGCTTGGCGGCGGCGGCCTTCGGCGGCCTGAATGGCGGCTTCGGCCTGCGCCAGCGTCGGATTGTTTTTCAGCGCCATCTGTTCCAGGTCTTCCAGCCGCAGCGCGGGGACGGAAGCGGAACGCTTTTGCGCCGAGGTATTTGGTTGAGTGTTTGTTTGGGTGCCTGCTTGCGTATTTGCCTGCGCGACAGCTTTGCCGGCGAAGGCACACATCAACGCCAGCGCAAGCTGTGGCAAGAGATATTTTCTAATTTCCATTCATAACTCCTGTTGATCGTCTTTCGTCAGCCGAAGCGGACGCACTTCGGACTTCAATCGTTGAGGCGACGCAACGGGAATTAAATTCTCAGGCTCAGTTGATGGCCGCTGAACGGCGGCGAAGATGAAAGAGGTTTGGGCGGGGACGCGGATGGCTGCGGCGACACTTGTTCGACATCAAGCCAAAGCGGCACAGCGGCAACCGCGCATTTTTGCTGCGTGGAATCCGACGGCATCGGCGAGACATCCTGCGCGGGCTGCCCTTCGGCGTCGCACTGACAAATCCGTGCGGAAGAGGCGGCAAAGGCTTGTCCGCCTAATTTGCCGCCGTGGCAATTCGGCGTGGCGCTCAACTGCGCTTTGGCCGGAGCTTTCTTTTCGGCTTTGGCGTGACAGTGGCTGGCAGATTCCGCCGGTTGAGCTTCAGGCTGGGCTTGCGCCACTGTTCGGCTCGGCTCGACAGCCTGCCCCGAAACACAGCACACCAATCCGCACAACTCAAACGCGAAGAAAATCTGAGCCGCCAGCAGTGTTGCCATGATTTGCCTGGTGATTTGCACGGCGGGGATTAAAGCATCCGTAAAACGGTTTATCAACTCTGTCATCTCCGTCATCGGCTTGCGAACCCTTCGCTGGCTTATATGGCAATTTGTTATGTGTAGCTACAGTGAGTCTGAGGGATTGAAAACGAGCGTGAATCATTACTTGATAATAGCGCGGCAGCTTGCCGGCAGGCGCTTTGAGTTTAGCGAGCAATTCGCGGGCGTAACGTGGTTCGGTCAGGTATTCGACAGCGGCTCAGAGGCCGGAACTGGAGACACCGCCAAAGCTCGTGTAGGTTTTCGACCACATTGTGGAAACCGGTTTAGAAATGCCTGGAGAAGCCATTCACCGGGCTGCGATGGCTACCCTGCATTGCCGCGAAAAAGCCATCCGTCCAGCCCATGTCCATGCGGAACGGCTCCTTGTCGCCGTTGGCCGCACGCTCGCCCGCCAGACTTTCAGTCCCCGCCGGAGCGTTGCAAGAAGAGACCCAATCATGAAACTCGCGGGGCGTGCCCGAGCCGACGTTGGCCACTGAACAAGGTTCGGCTGCGATCAAGCGGCAGAGCCGCATGAAATCGTGTGCCCCGAACTGATTGGTCTCGGTCGCGTGCTTGTCGGGCGGCATATAGCTTTCCCAGTAACTGCAAGTCCGGGGACGTTTGGCCGTAGGGCCGATGCCGTCGTGCCAGTAATAACCGTCGGCGAAGCAGCCTCCCGGCCAGCGCAGATTTGGAGTACCGATACGCTTCATGTCGTCAACAAAGTGTTTGCGAATTCAATCTACGTTCGGGATTTTGGAATTGCGCCCCACACAGATGCCGTCATAGATCACGCCGCCGAGATGCTTGATGAAATGACCGTAGATATGCGGATTGATGATCGGGCCTGGCTTTTCGGGCGCGATTTCGATTTCGACATCAGCGGCCATTCTCAGCCGTGAAGCCGCCAAAGCGCCCGCTGCTGATCTGATGAAGGTGCGTCTTTGCATTTAGATCAGTTTTCAGTTGCGTGTAGGGCAGATTTTCCAATCTGCCCGGGAGTTCTCACTTGCGAAAGCCCCAGCAGATTGGAAAACCTTCCCTACACTCATCTGCAATACGATCCAGTTGTTTTGTTCTCAAGGCTTTGTTGATTTGATACAGATGACTTTCGTGGAACGAAACCTTTTGAAGAAAGAGCAAGCCAACTCATTGCTCAGACGCTATGCCACTCCTATACTCCGCGCGGTCTCGTCCTTACATGATCCATTTTCTACGTAATGATTTTTCCAGTAAACCCTATGAAAAAGCTGATACTCATATTCGCCTTGATAATTCACGAACCTGTTTCGGCCCAAACGTGGAAGGCAGACAACGGCAACGGCACATTTACAAATCCCCTGTTCTACGATGAATTCTCAGACCCGGATTTGATCCGAGTGGGCGAAGATTACTACCTGACGGGCACGACGATGCACTCGATGCCGGGATTGCCTGTGCTACATTCCAGAGATTTAGTCAATTGGAAGTTGCTCGGCTACGCGCTTAACCGCTTGGACATTGGGCCGGAGTTTCGGTTGGAAGATGGAAAGGACGCCTACGGTCAGGGCATCTGGGCACCGAGCTTTCGCTATCACAACGGAACGTTCTATATCTTCTCCAACGTTAATCGGCATCGTACGCAATTGTTCCGCGCCAAGAATCCCGCCGGCCCCTGGACTCGCACGGAAATGAAGCTGTCTTTCCACGACCTTTCTGTTTTGTTCGACACCAACGGCAAGGTGTACGTCGTCTGGGGCTATCAGAACATCAACATCGCCCAACTCAATGACGATCTCACTGACATTGTACCTGGCAGCGAGCGCGTCCTGATCTCGAAAGAT
>CAZRXE010000394.1:0-1537 GCA_964603695.1 uncultured Heliomicrobium sp. | reverse complement strand
GTTGCAGGTGCAGCGTATGCACCATCGGAGTGCGAATCAGCCGTGAAAAGGCTATGGCCATTGGGTAATAGGCGGCCTGACATTGAATGACATCGAATTCGTCCGCGCGTTCGCAGGCCGCCGCCAAATTTATCATCTCGCACTGTTCCCACGGCCACCACAAATCGGCGTCGCAGTATCCGCGCGAAAACGTCGCCGCCAGATGCGCCGATGTGTGCGAGTCGCCTGTGGCAAACAGCGTCACCTCGTGGCCGCGCCGCACCAACTCTTCGGTCAACAAGGCGGACACCAATTCCACCGAACCGGACTTCGGCGCGGGAATTGTCATCGCCACGGGTGCGACGTGTCCGATTCTCAATTTTCGTTTGGTCTCCTGCTGCATCATTACCTCTTACTTCTTCACTTCATACGCGCGGATTAAAGTCGTGCGCGTATGTCAAAAACCAGAACCAGGTCGTTTTCCAGCATGCAAGGAAAGCTCGAACGCAAATGGCGTTGCCATTCCGGGTATTGATCGAGCCACCAAAACGCAGGCCAGGCGATTGCCAGAAATTCCGCGCCGCTTTGCCGCAGGCGTTCAAACTCTTGAACCGCCGTGGCGTCGTCTGGCGGCGGCCCCCAATAACTTCCCTCGTGTTCGAGAAACGGTATGGCTTCGCGACCGGTGGCGAAACTGCCGCCAAACTGATCTTCATCCACCAGAATCAACTTGCCGCCGGCAGGAACTAGCGCCGCGATTTCTTGCGCCGCCTGAGAAACTTTAGACAGCCATTCGTTTTGTGCCGTTGCGGCTGTGGCTTGCGCGCGCGCTTGTTTCAACGCGGCGGCTTCCGGCGAAGGCACGGCCCGCACGATGAATTGATAGGTCGTCGCTTCGGGATCGGCGGCCAGCAATTCCTGCACAGCTTCGGGAATTGGCCAATCCGGCAAGGTGATTTCCGTGCGGTTGATGGCCATGTGTTTGCGCAACCAGTGCGTGATGACGTGGCCCGTGTCTTCGAATAAATCCTGCACGCTTTCGCGCGTGAAAAAGCGCAGGTGCGTGTTGTCCAGCAAGCCTTTGTCGCGGTAACGAAATTCGCCGTGCAGCAAAGCCAGCCGGAGGCTGCCGTGCGCGATGTTCGGAATCGAAGCGACAATCGCGCCTTGCTCCGTCAGCAAAGGACTGACGCGCCGCAACAAAGCGTCCGGTTCGCGCAAATGTTCCAGCACGTCGGCGAACAGCAGAATGTCAAAACGTTCGTCGCCTAACAGTTGCTTGAAATCCAGCGTCTCGGCATCGCCGATGAAAACCCGTTCGCAATGCCGCCGCGCCAGTTCGCCGGCTTCTGCGGAATATTCGATACCGGTAACGCGACAGCCCAGTCGCGTCGTCAGTACTTCGGACATAAAGCCAGTCGCGCAGCCGAATTCCAGCACGCGTGCGCCGGGCGGAATCAGGCTGACTACCAGACTATGCGTCGAATGCGGCGAGGCATCGAATTGCGTGTACTTACCAGGTTGACTCATCACTTCTAAGATCGAACGCCGTCAGGCG
>CAZRXE010000393.1:0-3944 GCA_964603695.1 uncultured Heliomicrobium sp. | reverse complement strand
GGCAGCGCGTCTTGTTGAGTTTCGATGAGTTCGAGGAATTGGAGCAGCGCGTCAAAAACGGCAAGATCGAGAAAGAGATTTTCGCTTACTTGCGTGGCGTGACGCAGACCGGGCGCGGGTTTGCGTTGATGTTCGCCGGTTTGCACACGCTGGAAGAGATGACGCGCGAATACTGGAATCCGTTTTTTCAGAGCGTGCAAACCGTCCGCATAGGCTATTTGAGCGAACTGGACGCCGAACAGTTGATCCGCGATCCGCTCGAACGCTTTCCGCTGGATTACGAACTGGAAGCCGTCAACCGCATCACCGAACTGACGCGCTCGCATCCTTACCTGACGCAGAGCCTTTGCCACAATCTGGTCAACCGGCTGAACGATCCGCTACATCGCAGCCGCAAAGCTACGCGCCAGGACGTGGACGCCGTGGTCGAACGGACTTTGGAATCGAGCGGTTATTACTTTGACGATTACGTCTGGGGCTGGTCGGGCGCGGATGAGCAACTGGCGCTGGCGTTGTTGGCGGAAGCGTCTGAGGGAGCCGGCGACGATGTGGCGTTTTCTGTCGTGGAAAAACGCCTGGGCCGCGATGCCGCGCTGGAAGCGACGCGCAAACTGGTTTCGCGCGAAATTCTGACCGAGGAGACTTCGGCGGGCGAATTGGTCTTTCGTTTTCAGATTCCGCTGGCGCGGCAGTGGGTGCGGCAGAAGAAATCTTCGGCCCGGTTGCTGCTCGAACGCGGCGTTTGAGTCAGGCGACAACGCCAGGAAGAAATGTAGCGCAGGCTTTCCAACCTGCTCTACATTTTCCTGAAGTCCACAGTCGGCGGAGTCACTGTTTTTCCGGGGGAAACCGGTTGCCGATAAACCAATCGTAAACCAATGCGCCCAGCGGGCCGCCAATCAGCGGCCCGACAATCGGAACCCAGAAGTAGTAATGGTTCGCGGTGAAAACCTGCCCGCCCCAACCGGCCAGCGCCGTGAATAAGCGCGGCCCCAAATCCCGCGCCGGGTTGATGGCGTAACCGGCATTCAGGCCGAAACACATGCCGATGGCCATTACCAAAAATCCTACGGCCAGCGGCGCAACGTTGCCGGGCAGGTTGTTGCGTGCGTCGCCAATCGCTGAAATCACCAGCATCAACAGCGCAGTGCCGATGATTTGATCTATCAGTGCGCCGCTGGTTGAAAGATAGCCGGCGGGATAAGTCGCGAAGATTCCCGCCGTATCCATTTTTCGGACGCCGCCATCGAAGGCGTGAAAGGCTTCGCGGTAGACCAGAAACACCGTCGCCGCGCCGCAAAACGCGCCGGCGATTTGCGCCACGGCATAAGGCAACACTTTGGCCCAGGCAAATTGCCGCCGGACGGCCAGCGCCACGGTTACTGCCGGATTCAAGTGCGCGCCTGAAACTCCGCCCGCGACGTAAATGCCCATCGTCACGGCAAAGCCCCACGCCAGATTGATCGAAAGGTATTCGCCGTTTTGTTTGTTGCCGAGCACGACTTGCGTCACAACGCCCGCGCCGAAGGCAATCAAGACCAACGTGCCCAAAAACTCCGCCAGCAATTCACGCTTCAAATTGGATTGATTCATAGGTAATGGTTTTGTGTGTTTCTTAAGTTTGCACGCAAAATCAAGGCAGCATAGACAGGATTCACAGGATTCGTTACAGGATGGACAGGATCAGCCAAAAGGCTTGCTGGCAGTACTCTAAAAATCTCCTGTCAATCCTGAAGAAATCCTGTGAATCCTGTCTAAATGCCGAATTGTTTTGAGCTTCATACTTAAATGGTCGGAAAGTGTTTGAACAGAGACTTACCGCGTTCCCCATTCCCATAAGCCGAAAGCCGTTTTTCTGTCCACCGGGTGACCGGATTGTTTGAGCGTCAAGACAATCTGGCCGCGATGGTGCGATTCGTGCGAGATGATGTAACCGAGAAAGGCCGTCGCGTGCGGTTTGAAGCCTTTGACCTTGCCGGCGGCAAATCCCTTGGCGAGCAACGTTTCCATCGCCTGCCCCGATGTTTCCAGCGCGGCGCGGAGCAGGGAAGCATCGGCGGCAGTTTCCTTTTCGATTTTTTCCAGCCCGTCCAGCAGTTCCGGCGCGGCGGATTTCAACCACATCAACCGCACATTGTGCAGATGCGCGAACTGTTCGGCGACCGTGCGGCCTTTGGACGCAGAGATGTCATTCAACGCTTCCGGCTTGATCGAATCGAGCAGGTACAGATTTATGCGGTTGTGAATTTGCCAGGTCTCGATCAGTTGATTTTCCATCGTTATTTTCCAGTTCCTGAACTTGCGGCTTTCGCCTCGACTGGCTTTTCACGCCCTTCTCGTTTGATGCCCAGGTGCGAATCGAACCAGTCTAATTGCAGTTTGGTCAGGTCAATGACGTGGTTCGGTTCCTGAATGCCGTGGCCTTCGCGCGGGAAGCGGTAAAAGAGGACTTCGACGCCGCGCTTTTTCAGCGCGCGGTAATACTGCTCGCCCTGCTGGATATTGACGCGGAAGTCGCGTTCGCCGTGGGTAATCATCAACGGCGTTTTGACTTTGCCGACATAAGTCATCGGCGACCAGCGGCGGTAGTTTTCCGGCACATCCCAGGGAGTGCCTTTGAATCCGTATTCCATCAAACCCGGAATGTCGCTTTGGCCGTGGAAGCTGTACCAATCGCTGATGGCCGCGTGGCCGATGGCAGCTTTGAAACGGTCTGTTTGCGACACCGTCCAGAAAGTCATAAATCCGCCGTAACTGCCGCCCATCACGAGCAGCTTGTCGGTGTCGGCGATGCCTTTGGCGATCACAGCGTCCACGCCTGCCATAATGTCCTGAAAGTCCTTGCCTCCCCAATCGCCAATGTTGGCTTGCGTGAATTTCACGCCGTAGCCGGTCGAACCGCGCGGATTCGGCATCAGCACGGCGTAGCCGTTCGCCGCCCAAATCTGATTGCGGCTGTTGAACGTGTCGCTGAACTTGCCGTAAGGCCCGCCGTGGATTTGCAGAATCAACGGATACTTTTTGCCCGCTTCGTAACCGAGCGGTTTCATCAGCAATCCTTCGATGTCAAAATTGTCCGGGCCTTTCCATTTAATGACTTCGGTTTCAGCAATGGCGAAGTCTTTCAATTGCGGATTAGCCGTGGTCACTTGTTTGGCGTCGTTTTGGCCGATGGTGGAAACCCAGATGTCTTCGGACGTGCGGCTGTCATTGACCAAGTAGGCGAGGCGCTTGCCGTCGGCGGATAAATCGAATTGGGCAAAGTTGCGATTGCCTTTGGTGATTGGCGTGGCTTGTCCGCCCGCGACGGGAAGGCTGTAAATGTGCGAATACATTCCCTGACCGCTGCCGAAATAAACTGTTTTGCCGTCCGCCGACCAACTTGCGCCACCGGCGGATTCCAGAAAGCCTGCGGTCAAGTTCTTCGGCGCGCCGCCTTCCGCCGCAATCAGCATTACGTCGGTTTTCGACGCCCAGGAATCCGAGTTGGCGGTGTAAGCGATCCATTTGCCGTCCGGCGACCATTGCGGCGCGGCGTCCGGTGCGGGATTGGTCGTCAGCTTGCGTGGCGCGCCGCCTTTCGCGGCAATCACGAAAATGTCGCTGTCGCGGTCGGCGGAAATGTCCGTGAAGATGCTTTCCTGCGCGCCGGCTTTCGAGGCCGAATAGGCAATCCAATTGCCGTCCGGCGACCATTGCGGCGCGGCGACGGAAAACTCGCCTTCGGTCAAACGCTTCTTTTCTTTGGTGGCTTCTTTGCTTGTTGTGGAAATCGTCCACAGATGCGAATAGGCCAAGTCGCGATCCACCGTGATGAAGTCGAATTTGTCTTTCTTGCGTTTTTCGCGGGCGTCTTTGTCTTTGGGAGTGTCGCGCGTGATGAAGGCGATGGCCTTGCCGTCCGGCGACCAGCGAAGGCATGAACGCCCTTGTCTTCGCTTCTG
>CAZRXE010000392.1:0-2606 GCA_964603695.1 uncultured Heliomicrobium sp. | reverse complement strand
CTTGGATTCAGCCGCAAATGCACTGCCGTTTCCTGACGTCGCAAGTCCAGCCACAGCGGTTTGCAAAGCTTTCGTCAAAAACTTGCGTCGCTTTAATTGCTCCGATTGAGGGTTCATCCACAATCCTCCTGTTTATTTTCTGCGCCGAACTGAATGACGCCGGCGTTCCGTGTGCCGCAACATTCGATTTTTACGAAAAAAATTATGCAGGCAGTTCGATTCTCGCCGCGCCAATCAAATTTGCCAATCGCTCCAAAGCTTCGCTGAGTCGTTGTTTGCGCGCTTTGGTCACGCGGATTTGCGGTTCCCAGAACACCTGGTGAATTTCCAAAGTGTCGCGGTTGCGTTGAAACTTGGGATCAATGCGTCCGACGAATTGATCGCCTTCCAAAATCGGCAGCACGTAATATCCGTAACGGCGTTTGGCTTCAGGCACGAAAGCTTCGAAGCGGTAATCAAAACCGAACAGTCGCGCCAGCCGCGCGCGGTCTCGAATTACAGGATCGAAGGGAGAAAGCAACCGCATGCGTTCTGGCGGTTCCGGCAACTTACGCAATCGCGTTTGCCAATCGGCCAGAGCGAAAGCTGCTCGTGGCTTTTCGCCATTGAGCGCGGCTGCCGTGACGGGAACGATCCGTCCGGATTTCGCCGCTTGCTCGCACCAATGCCGCGCCTGTGCCAACGTCATCAAGTGCCAAAAATCGGCAATCTCTTTGGGCGTGGCAATCACCAGGCGTTCCAGCGCCGCGCGGCAAGCCCATTCGAGATGATCTGTTTCCGATGGCGGCGGAAGCTTGGCGCATTCGGGCAAGACGCGCTCTGTCAGGTCGTAAACTTTCTGAAACGCTTCGCGCCGCGTGACCATCAATTCGCCGGTGAACCAGAGATATTCGAGCGCGGCTTTTTGCGGCTTCCAGTCCCACCAGCCGGCGGAAGCGCCTTGTCGTTCGTGCTCGAAATCCTGCGAGCGCAGCGGGCCTTCGCGGGCGATGCGTTCGCGGACTTGGGAGAGGGTTTTCTCTGGCTCCTTCCCCAGGCGTGGCTTCCACCAGCGGCCCTGCCGGAGCTTGATTTCGTAGTGGGCGAAACGCGGTTTCCAATGCGCGAACCAGACGGTTGGAATCGCGGCGGCGTCGTGTGTCCAGTGCTCGAACAAATGCCGCCGCGTTTCCAGCAGAGAGGTCAGATGCGCGTGCCGGTAATCGTCGAGCCGGCTGCCAAGCGTCAGGTGATGGGCGCGTTCGACGTAGTTGATCGAATCGAGTTGGACAAAGCCCATCTGTTCGATCAGCCGCGCCACTGTGGCTGGCGTCGCCTGACGCGCGGGATTGGACAGCAAGCCTTGCGCGCCGAGCAGCAGGCGGCGCGAGCTTTCAGCGGGAATCAGTGGTGAGTTCATTATCTTTTCAACAAACCGTGCAATCTTACCGGCTAGACCGCGCCTCGTCGTTTCAACAGCCTGACGATGGCTGCCTGTCCGCGCCGTGTCGCCCAGGCCAGCGGCGTGGCCCACACCGGGTCGTCCGGCAAATTCGTTTTCGCGCCGTGTTTCAACAACAGCTTAACCATTTCGAGCTGGCCGAATTTGGCGGCCCAACCGAGCGGCGTGGAGCAAATGTCTTCGTCGCGCGCATTGAGTTCAGCGCCGCGAGCAATGAACCATTTGGCTTTCTCAATTTCGCCTTTGCGCGCGAATTGATGCAGCGGAGTGATGCCCAGCCAGTCCGGATAGCTTGGATTCATTCCGTGGGCGAACAGCAATTCATTCAAGGCTTTCGTCTTGCCGCCGACCAGCCAGCCAGGAAAAGTGGTGCGTTTGGGCAAGTCGGGTTCATAACGCAGCATCAGCCGCACAAACGCTTCGTGGCCGTTCCCCGCCGCAATCGCCAGCGCCTCGGAATCGTCTGCCAACGCCGGATTGGCCGCGAAAACCGCCGCCGCCGTCTGCAGGTCGCCGTAATGCGCCAGCAAATGCACGCCGCGCGTGGCACCATACGAACACAGCAATTCGACCATCTTTTCATCGCCGTTCGACAGCGCAATGCTCAGCGCGTCGGCGGAGCTTTCGACGGGCGGGCTGGGATACGCACCGTGTTCGAGCAGGAGTTTGGCGATTTCATAATGACCGTTGGAGACCGCCGAATAGAGCGCGGCACCGTGCGGCGCGATGCCCTCTTCGGGAAGATTCGGATCTGCTCCGTGTTTCAGCAGCAGTTTGACGATTTCGAGGTGGCCGCGCGCGGCGGCATTTTTGAGCGGCGCGCCGGAACCGATGTAGTACGTCACGTAGTCGGAAACCTTGTTGGCCAACGACTGGTCTTGTTTGAGCAGTTGTTTGACGCGCTTGATATCGCCGATGGCGGCGGCGGTGTTGATGTCCACTTCAGCGCCGCGCCGGCGCAAATGTTCTAGCGTTTGGGCGGGCGTCACGGGCCAGTCTTCGGGCACATCGCGCCAGCCGCGAAAGCTGTAATCGCCATTGGACAATTGAATCGGACGCGCGCCGTCCATCCGCATCGCGTTGATGTCTGCATCGCGCGCCAGCAATTCGTCAATCACTTCGGGTTGGCGCGTCATCGTCGCCCAATGAATCGGTTGGTTGCCGT
>CAZRXE010000391.1:0-5792 GCA_964603695.1 uncultured Heliomicrobium sp. | reverse complement strand
CCCCCCAATGCCGATTTCAAACTGCTGGACAGGCGCAGCGGCGCTGAGTTTTTGCGCGATCTGCGCCGCTTGAAACCGGAAGCGGAATAACGGCGGCGGCCTCGTCACTCATATCCTTGAAAGCCCGCCATCGCGGCAATGCGATGGCGGGCTTCGTGTTGTTCTCAATCCGAAACGCCGGCCTGGGCTGAAGTTCTGTTCCACAAAACCGGCTTCCGATTTAGACTACGCGCGTTTTTCGTTCACGCATTCACCACGAAATTTTCAATCTTTCCGGCTATGAAAAGACAAGCTTCCTTTCGCAAGCGTTTGTGCAAACTCCTGCTGTCGTTGTCGGCATTGTTCGTGCCTTGCTCCTGGCTGTTTTCTTCAACGATGCCTTCGGCTGCCGAACCTGTGCGGTTTGGCCGCGAAGTATTGCCGATTCGTTCGGCCAACTGCTTTGCCTGTCACGGGCCTGACGAAAGAAATCGGAAGGCCGGATTGCGTCTGGATGTGGAAGCCGAGGCCAAAGCCAAACGTCGCGGCGGATTTGCCATCGCGCCCGGAGAGCCGCAAAAAAGCCTGTTGCTGGCGCGCATCACCAGCAACGATCCTGACACCGTGATGCCGCCGCCCGGCGCGCACAAACATATTTCGCCGGAACAGATCGAAACCTTGCGCCGCTGGATTGCCGAAGGCGCGACCTGGGGACGGCATTGGTCGTTTGAGCCGGTCGTTCGTCCTGATGTTGCCGCCGGACAAAAGCCTATTGACGCGCTGGTCAGCGCCGCGCTCGCGGCAAAAGGTTTATCGCCGCGCCCTGCAGCCGCGCCGCATACGTTGGTGCGAAGATTGTGGCTGGATTTGATTGGGCTGCCGCCGACGTCGGAACTGGCGGACAAATTCGCCGCCGATCCCTCGCCGGCGGCTTATGAACGAATGGTGGACGAACTGTTGGCCAAGCCGCAATTCGGCGAACACTGGGCGCGAATGTGGCTGGATTTGGCGCGCTACGCCGACACCAAAGGCTACGAAAAAGACCTGGGCCGCACCATCTGGCCGTATCGCGATTGGGTGGTCAATGCGCTCAACGCCGATATGCCGCTCGATCAATTCACGACTGAACAACTCGCCGGAGATTTGCTGCCCAATCCCACCGAGCAGCAGTTGATCGCCACCGCCTTTCACCGCAACACGATGACCAACGACGAAGGCGGCACGGACAACGAAGAGTTTCGCGTCGCCGCCGTCAAAGATCGCGTGGATACCACCGTGCAGGTCTGGATGGGATTGACGATGGGCTGCGCCAAATGCCATTCGCACAAATACGATCCAATTTCGCACGCCGACTACTACGGCTTTTACGCGCTGTTCAATCAAACCGAAGACGCAGACCGTTACGACGACGCGCCCTTTCTGGAATTGCTTTCGCCGAAAGAACAGGACGAGCGCAAGCAACTGGAAACGCGCCTGCGAACGCTGAACGAGAAGCTGTCGGTGACGGAAAACCTCAGCGAAGCGAAGCAAGCTGCGGACGGTCAATGGCGCGCGCTCACCGTCAAGGAAGCCTTTTCCAAAGACGGCGCAACGCTGATTACGCAAAAAGACGGCGACATCACCGCCAGCGTCAAAGCGCCGCCCGAAGACACTTACGTTGTGACCTTGACGCTTCCGGCGGGCTTGCACACCGCGTTGCGATTGGAAGTCCTGCCGGAAAAACTCGGCAGCGGCCAATTGGGAGTGGGGCGCAACGGCGGCACGTCGAATTTCACGCTGTCGGAATTGACGGCGGAACTGCTGGATGCTTCAGGCGCGCGGCGCGTAACGCTGACCAACGCGCGCGCCGATTTCGCAGAAAACAAAAAGCCGATTGACGCAGCCATTGATGGCGACGAAAAAACCGGCTGGGCCATCGCCCCGCGCACGCACGAATCGCACACGGCCATTTTTGATTTCACCGTTCCGCTGCGGTTGGAGTCTGAAGCGAAATTGCGCGTCACGCTTTCGCAACAGGCGGGCGATTCGCTGACGTTGCGCCGTTTTCGGCTTTCCACCAGCGAACTTCCACCGGCGATGTTGCAGCCTCCAACCGTCGCGCCCGAACTCCGCAAGCTGCACGACGATCTGGCAGCGGCTTACGCGGCGCAGGCGAAATTCAATGACGGCATCGTGCGCTTGCCGCTGATGCGCGAACTGGCCGCCGACAAACAGCGCGTGACGAAAATTCACCGGCGCGGCAGCTTCCTCGATCCGGGCGATGTGGTTGCGCCGGGCGTGCCTGCCGCGTTCGGCAAACTGCCCGCAGGTGCGCCGCTCAATCGGCTGGGCGTGGCGCAATGGCTGGTCAGCCGAGACAATCCGCTGACGCCGCGCGTGTGGGCCAATCGTGTATGGGCGCGGCTGTTCGGCACGGGCATCGTCGAAACCGAAGAAGATTTCGGCGCGCTCGGTTCCGCGCCGACGAATCCTGCGTTGCTGGATTATCTGGCGGCGGAATACCGCGACGGCGGCTGGTCGCTGAAAAAGCTGCTCAAAACCATCGTCCTGAGCGACACCTACCGGCAGGCGTCCGAAACGACCGCGACTTTGCGCGAAGCCGATCCGCGCAATTTGCTGCTGTCGCGTGGCGCGCGGTTCCGGCTCGGCGCAGAGGCTGTGCGCGATCAGGCCTTGTCCGTCGCCGGTTTGCTGTCGCTGAAAATGGGCGGCCCGCCCGTCATGCCACCGCAACCCGCTGGACTGTGGCGCACCACCTACAACGCCAAAACCTGGGTGGACGCCGAAGGCGAAGACCGTTTCCGGCGCGGTCTGTACACTTACCTGAAACGCACCACGCCTTATCCGGCGATGACGACTTTTGACGGCGGCAGCGGCGAGGTCTGCCAGATTCGCCGCCTGCGCACGAACACGCCGCTTCAGGCATTGGTCACACTGAACGATCCTGTTTATCTGGAAGCCGCCGCCGGATTGGCAAGACGTATGCTGCTCGAAGCCGGCACGCCCGAAGCCCGCGCCGCGCGTGGTTTGCGGCTGGCGGTGATTCGGCCTTTGCACGCGGGCGAAACCGCGCCGCTGCTGGCGCTGTGGAAAGACGCGCAAACAGATTTTGCCGCCGCGCCGGAAAAGGCCGATGCGCTGCTGAAAATCAGCCGCGCCCGCGCGCCTGAAGGCGTCGGCAAAATCGAATTCGCTGCCTGGATCGTGACGGCCAACACCATCCTGAATCTCGACGAAGTTTTGAATAGAAGGTAGAGACGCAAAATTTTGCGTCTCTACCTGTCGGATTTTTCAGACTTTCTTCGGCCTTCGCCGGTCTAAGCCGTACCCTTTTCTTAAACCAGTGGAGGAATGAATTTTATGACCAGGAATTTGACGAAAATCATTCTGTCGGTGGCCTTCGTGATGGCGGTGTTGCCGGCAGCGGTTTGGGCGCAGGATCGCGGCATCAATGACCGACAGCGCGAACAACAGCAGCGCATTCGCCAGGGCGTTCGCAGCGGCGAATTGAACCGCCGCGAAGCCAGGCGGTTGCAACGCAATGAAGCAAAAATTCGTCGTCGGGAAGCGCGCGCGCGCCATTCGGGCGGCCAATTCACCCGGCGCGAACGCGCCCGGGTTCAACGCGACCTGAACCGTTCGAGCCGCCGGATTTACCATCAAAAACGCGACCGGCAAGGCCGCCGGTAATCTTCAAAAACAAAAAAAGCCGCGAACCAAACCTGGGCAAGCCAGTGTTTCGTTCGCGGCTTTTGATTTCTTCCGCAATTTCTTCTTCCTCTGCCTGCTTCACAAACCGGTTCGTTGACTCGCTCTGACGCCGTGGCTATGCTTTCGGTGATTTTTAAACACCCTTCAACGCAAATCGAAAAAATTCGGATGACGCCTGCCTATGACGCCCGAACGCTATCAACGCATCAAACAACTTTATCAAGAAGCTTTGGAACACGACGCAGCGAGTCGCGCGGCTTGGCTTCAGCAAGAGTGCGGCGAAGATTCCGGCTTGCGGCGCGAAGTAGAAACGCTCTTGCACGAAAACACCTCCGCCGACACGCTGCCGTTTCTGGAAACCGAGGCGATTCTGGCCGCCGCGCCCATTTTGCCGCGCTTCGATCAAGACCGGACGATGATCGGGCAGCGCGTCGGTTTGTATCGGGTCGTCAGTGAATTAGGGCGCGGCGGAATGGGCAATGTTTATCTGGCCGAACGCGACGACGAAGCATTCAAAAAGCGCGTGGCCATCAAGATCGTTCGGCGCGGCATGGATTCGGCGGAAATCCTGTCGCGCTTCCGCCACGAACGGCAGATTCTGGCCAGTCTCGATCATCCGAACATCGCGCGTTTGCTGGACGGCGGCACGACTGCTGAAGGCATGCCGTATTTCGTGATGGAGCACATCGAAGGCCAGCCGATTGACGATTATTGCGAAGCGCATCAATTGAAAACGGCGGAGCGGTTGGAGCTTTTCCGCACGGTCTGCGCGGCGGTGCATTACGCGCATCAGAATCTGGTCATCCATCGCGACATCAAACCCACCAACATCCTGGTCACTGAAGACGGCACGGTGAAGCTGCTGGATTTCGGCATCGCCAAAATCCTGAACCCGGAATTGGCCGACGATACGATTTACCCGACGCGCACCTGGGAGCGTCCGATGACGCCGGCTTATGCCAGTCCCGAACAGGTGCTGGGGCATAACGTGACGACGGCGACGGACGTTTACAGCCTGGGCGTAGTGCTTTACGAATTGCTGACCGGGCAAAAGCCGTATCAGATCAAAAGCGTTTCGCCGCACGAAATCGCCCGCGTCGTTTGCGAAAACGAGCCCGAACGCCCCAGCACCGCCGTCATACGCCGCACGACTTCCGACGGCGCGCGAGAGACCAACGGCAGTTTCAACGTCGAACACGCCGAAAAGCTGCGGCGGCAATTGCAGGGCGATTTGGACAACATCGTGTTGATGGCGCTGCGCAAAGAGCCTGAGCGGCGTTACGCTTCGGTGCAGCAGTTCAGCGAAGACATTCGCCGCCATCTGGCCGGGCGTCCGGTTATCGCCCGCGAAGACACCGCGCGGTATCGGATGAGCAAATTCATCGCGCGTCATCGCGCCAGCGTCATCGCCGCCGTGCTGGTGACTCTTTCGCTGTTGGCGGGACTGGTGACTACCATCTGGCAAATGCGCGTTGCGCGACAGCAGAGCGCCATCGCCGAACGCCGCTTCAACGACGTGCGCAAACTGGCCAACAATGTGATGTTCAAATATCACGACGCCATCGAAAACCTGCCCGGTGCGACGCCCGTTCGCGAAATGTTGGTCAAGGACGCGCTCGAATACCTGGACAATCTTTCGCGCGAAGCCGGCAACGATGCGGCTTTGCAGCAGGAACTGGCGGCGGCTTACGAAAAAGTCGGCCTGGTGCAGGGACATCCGTATTACTCCAATCTGGGCGACCGCGCGGGCGCGATGCGCAGCTACGAAAAGGCGCTGGCCATTCGGCGCGCACTGGGTGCGACCGACGCCACTTCGCTTTACAACCTGTCGCGCACCCAGACTTTGCTGGCTGATTTGAAAAGCGAGGGCGGCGATCTGGCCGGCGCGCTGGCCGGTTATCGCGAAGCCCTGCCCGTTTGCGAACTCGCGCTGGCCGCCGCGCCGAACGACACGGCGATTCTCAACTGGGTCGGCGCGCTTTACGAACGGCTGGCGGAGACACTGGAAAAAACGGGCGATTATAAAACCTCGCTCAATTACACGCGGAAATCGCTGGAGCTTTCAGAACAGGTGGCCGCTGCCCAACCCGCCGATCCGAAAT
>CAZRXE010000390.1:0-13479 GCA_964603695.1 uncultured Heliomicrobium sp. | reverse complement strand
TGGACATTAATTCCCTGTCCGACGCGACGACGATTCAGGTCTTGAATGCTTTCAATCGTGGCGGCGCGCAGGTGCAAAGTTCCCGTCACACGCGCGAACTGGAATTCGCCGATAACCTGGATTTCGCCTTGAAAAAACACGCGCTGCGCTTCGGCGGGCAATACGAAGCCTTCGCTTTTCAGAGCGACGAGTTGCGCAATCTGAATGGCACATTCGTCTTTTCCAGTCTGGATGCCTTTCGCGCCGGACGCCCGCTGACTTACACGCAGCGCACCCAATCAGGAGGGAGCGCGGGCACGGTCAATTTCAATCAGCATCAATTCGGCTGGTTCGCTCAGGACGATTGGCGCGTGGTGAAAAGCCTGACGCTGAGCTTCGGCTTGCGCCATGAAGTTCAAACCAACCTTGATGACAAAAACAATTTCATGCCGCGCGTCGGTTTCGCCTGGTCGCCGTTCAAAAACGGCAAGACGACCTTTCGCGGCGGCGCGGGAGTTTTTTACGACTGGTTCGGCGCGGATACTTTGGAACAGGCGCTGCGCGTCAACGGCCAGCAACAACGCGATTTGGTCATTCAAAATCCCGGCTTCCCGAATCCGTTCAGCGGCGGCACTTCGATCACCTTGCCGCCGAGCCGCATTCAAATCGAAGCCAATTTGCGCATGCCTTATGTGGCGCAAGCTTCCTTCGGGGTTGAGCGCGAATTGGCGCAAGGCGTGCGGTTTATGTCGCAATACTTTTATCGGCGCGGCGTGCATCAACTGCGCGGACGCAACATCAATGCGCCGGTCAACGGCCTGCGGCCTGATCCGACGGCGGGCAACATCACGCAAGTTGAATCGTCCGCCAATTCGTTCAATCACACCTGGCTGGTCAATTTGAACTGGATGAAGATGGGCAAGTTTATGATCGCCGCGAATTACGTGCTGTCTAAAACGACGGACGAAACCGACGGCGCATTCAGTCTGCCGGTCAACAGTTTCAATCTGCTTGGCGAACGCGGGCCGTCGTTGATGGACACGCGGCATCGTTTGTTCCTGATGTCGAACTACACTTTGCCGAAAGGTCTGCGGCTGGGAACTATCTTTCAAGCCAGTTCCGCCACGCCTTACAACATCACCACCGGTTTCGATAACAACAACGATTCGATCATCAACGACCGCCCGGCCGGGCTAAGTCGAAACAGCGCACGCGGCGTGGGGCGTTTGGATATGAGTACGCGGCTGAGTTGGGGATTCAGCTTCGGCAAACCGCCGGAAGCGCAAGGCGGCGGCGGCGGCCCGCAAGTCCGCGTCATTCGCGGCAGTTCCGACGCAAGCGATATGCTGGGAATGATTGGCGGTTTGCCCGGCGGACAGCAGAAACGTTACCGCACAGAGTTTTTCCTTCAAGCCACGAACCTGTTCAACACCGTCAATCAAATGGGCTTTTCCGGCGTGCAAACGTCACCGTTCTTTGGTCAGGCGACGGCCGCATTACCCGGCAGAAGAATCGAGACTGGAATGCGGTTCAGCTTTTAGACTTTCCGATGTTCAGAGTTCGCGTTTGCGAACTCTGAACGCTCTACTCTTTGATCATCAGAATCTGAGCCGCATTTACGTCCTTGAACGTTGACGTTTTTCCGCTCGGCCAATAAACGTCAACGCGGTCGGCTTTCGTTTTGTCACCGAGTCCGAAGTGCAGGCGCAAATCATCGTGTGAGTAATAGCCGGTTTGGCTCAGGACGGCTTGCACTTGTTTGCGTTCGCCGATGGTCACAATCACGCGCGCACCCAGCGCCGTGCGGTTTGCTTTCGCGCCCATCAATTTCACTTTCAGCCATTGATTGCCGGTGGTTTGATCGTTGCGCAACAGCGAAGGCGGTTCGTTCATATTCATCACCAGCACGTCCACATCGCCGTCGTTGTCGAAATCGCCGAAAGCACAGCCGCGGCTGGAATGCGGCGTGGTCACACCCGCACCGCTTTGCGTTGAAACATCTTCAAAGCGTCCGTTGCCCTTTTCGTCCTGAATGCCGCGATACAACTGGCGCGGGCTGCGGTGCGGATACTGTTTGAAGACTTTTTCGACTTCGGGATACACATTGCCCGTCACCCAAAAAACGTCCGGCCAACCGTCGTTGTCCACATCCGGCATTCCCGCGCCCCAACTAATGTATTTCGTGGCCGAGCCGAATCCGGCAGCGAGCGTCACGTCTTCAAACATGCCTTTGCCGGAATTGCGATAAAGCACCGGCGTGTCGTCCATAAAGTGTGTTTTGAAAATATCCAACCGCCCGTCGCGGTTGAAGTCGCCGATGGCGAGTCCCATGCCGGCTTGCGGTTGGCCGTCTTCGTTGTAAGCCGCGCCGCTTTCCAGCGCGACATCCGTAAACGTGCCGTTCGTGTTGTTGCGATAAAGAATGCTCGCCGTCGAATCGCAGGCGGCGTAAAGATCAATCCAGCCGTCCTCGTCGAAATCCGCCGCCGCCACTGACATCGGATACCGCCCGGTGACTTTGCCGATGCCGGAAGCTTCGGAAACATCCGTGAACGTGCCATCACCGTTATTGCGGTAGAACCAATTGCGCGCAAAGGGCAGGCCTTTCGGCCCGCAATTGACCGGCACTCCTTTCCACGCGCAGTTCGCGCCTTTGCCGGGTTCCGTCGCGGTTTTCAAATCGAAACTCAGGTAATTGGCGACGAACAAATCCAGGTCGCCGTCGCGGTCATAATCAATGAAACTGCATCCCGATCCCCAGCGAATACTTTCAGAAAAACTCAGCCCTGCTTTTTTGGTCACGTCTGTGAACGTGCCGTTGCCGTGATTGCGGTAAAGCACATTCGCGCCGAAGTAGGTGACAAACAAATCGTCAAACCCGTCGCCATCGAAATCGCCAATGCACAAACCGGAAGCAAAGCCCGTATGAGTAAAACCAGCTTTGGCCGTCACGTCGGTGAAAGTGCCATTACGGTTGTTTTTATAAAGTCGCGTAGTTGGCGCTGAAGCTGAAGCCGCCGCTCCCTGAAGGTCGCGGAATTGTTCCAGAGTCGTGCCGCTAAGCGTCAGCACGTCCATCCAGCCGTCGTCGTCGTAATCGTAAAAAGCCACGCCGCAGCCGTTGGTTTCGATGATGTAGCGTTTGGAATCCAGCCCGCCGTAAATGATCGGCTGAGTCAACCCGGCTTGAGCGGCGATGTCTGTGAATTGCAGATTGCGGTTTGCGGATTGCTGATTCGCCCCGACGAACAGAGTTAGTCCCAAAGCAACTGCGACAACAAAACCAACCTTTCTCCCACTCGGATTCTTCGTGCGTCTTCGTGTGTCTTCGTGGATGGAATCATTCCCGAATTTCATTTGTCCGGATTCTCCAAATTGCCTTGCAGTTTTTCGGCAACGGCAAACTCGCGTTTGGCGTCTTCCGCTTTGCCCAATTGCTGATACACCTGCCCCAGAATGTAGTGCGCCGATTTGTTGTTTGGATCGAACTGAATGGCGCGCCGCAGCATGCCTTCGGCGTTTGAGAATTCTTTTTTCTTCAAATAGCTTTTGCCGAGCAAAATGTAAGGGCCACTGTAAAACGGATTGAGCCAGATGGATTTTTGCAACTGCGAAATGGCGTCGTCCCATTTCAACTGCCGCGTTAGCGCATCACCGATTTTGTAATACGCCATGGCATTGTTCGGATTGATGGCCAGTTCCTTTTCCATCAGCGCAATGCCTTCGTCAAAACGGTTTTTGTAAATCGCGTTTTGCGCCAACAGGTAATTCGCCTGCGGCAATCGAGGGTCTTTTTCGAGCGCCAGTTTCAATTCCGCTTCTGCGAAATCTTCCATCTCGACGCGGATCATCATTTGCGCGGTCAGCAAATGAGCGGCAGCGGAATCCGGCGCGACTCGAAACATTCGCCCGAACGCGGCGCGAGCTTTTTCCGGCTGTCTGGCTTGAATGCCGGCCATTCCCAGCGCATAAACAAACTCATTGTTGTTCGGCTGCCAAACGACGATTTTTTCCAGCAACGGCAAAGCTTCCTGCAAACGGCCTTGCAGATAATGCGTCATGCCCAGCGCCAGCGTCGCTTCACGATATTCGCGCGAAGTCTCGGCGGTCTGCTGAATGACTTTGATAAGAAAAGGCACTGCGCGCGCGTAATTCTGTTTGCGATAAAACGCGGACCCGAGCAGGTAATCAACCTGGGCATTTTCCCCTGGCGAAGCTGTTGCGCCGTTCAGCAAACGAATCACTTCATCGTAACGCCCGGCATCGAAATGCTGTTTGGCTTCGTTTATCTCCTGAGCATTACGGACCGATGCCGTCACAACGCGCTCTCTACCGCTGGTTATGCCGACCAGTGCCATCACAACAATAAAACAAAATGTTTTCATATTTGCCATAACTTCAGTGCTGATGCCCTGACGGTTTGCCGGTCAGGGAAATTCGGTTGAGCGGCGCGGCAATTGGCGCTGCTCCTTCTTTGACCAGGTAATGCTGATCTGCTTTTAAGTTTTTGACCAACTGCGTTTGCCCGCCGACAGACCAACGGATTTCAACTTCTTTGATTTCCGTGGCCGCGCCCAGGCCAACGTGCAAACGGAACGGCGAATCGCCGAAGCTGCCGCCTGCGCCAACGCTGCGGAACAAATCCCGCGTGCCTTCTTTTGAACCGACACGAACGCGAACGCGCGCGCCAATGGCAGAAGCGTTGGATTTGACGCCGCGCAATTCCAGCGATAACCAATGATTTCCGTGGCCAGGATTTTCAAACAGTACGCTTTGATAAGTGTCGCCTGGATACGCGCCGCCTATGACTTCAAAAATATCTTGGTCGCCGTCGTGGTCAATGTCGCCGAAAGCCACTGCGTGACCTTTTTGCAGGTGGCCGAAGCCGCCGGAAATCGTCACGTCTTGAAACGCCTTGCCGCCCGCATTGCGAAACATTCGGTTGGGCAACAAGGCTGCGAATTCCGGCGTGCCCGTGCCGAAATAACAATCCAGCCAGCCGTCATTGTCCAAATCACCGAAGTTTGCGCCCATTGTCAAAATCACTCTATCCAGACGCATTTGCGCCGTGACATCCGTGAACGTGCCGTTGCGATTGTTGCGATAAAGGTGCGGCGTTTCGCCTTTGTGCGGCTGGCCGAATTCAAATGCGCCAAGATCATTCGGCGTTTCGGTGTAAAAACCCGCTGCCAAAATGTCTTGCCAGCCGTCGTTGTCGAAATCCCAAAACCAGGTGGCGAAACTGTGCAGCGGCAAACCCACGCCAGCTTGTTCAGTCACATCCGTGAATTTCCAACCGCCGTTCGCTTGCGCGCCGTCGTTGCGAAACAACCGGTTTTTTGCGCCTTTGATCGAAACGTATAAATCCGGTCGGTCGTCGTTGTTGAAATCGCCCCAGGCCGCGCCTTTGACGAAACCCAAATCCGCCAAACCTATTCGTTCGCCGACTTCAGTGAACGTGCCGTCGTGATTGTTGTGAAAAAGCTGCGACGGATGTTTTGCCTGCACGCTGGATTCGTGGCCGACGAACAAATCCAGCCAGCCGTCATTGTCATAATCAGCCCAAGCTGCGGTTTGCGTCGGGTGAAATGACAACAGGCCAGCGACTTCGGTGACATCGGCAAACGTACCGTCGCCGTTGTTTTTCAGCAGCGACGGCGGATAGTTGCCGTGTTCGCCCCACCAACCGCCGCGCAACACCAGCGCATCCGGCCAACCGTCGTTGTTGTAATCAGCGTGAATCAGATTCAATCCGCCGACCAAACCAATCAATCCGGCTTCTTTGGTTCGCTCGGTGAATGTGCCCCCTCCATTCTGAAAGCCGTTGCTGCGAAAATAACGAAGCTGATCCAGCGGCCCTTGCGAGGAAATCATTAGGTCGAGAAATCCGTCGCGGTCGAAATCTTCCATCACCACACCGCCCGCGTGGCCTGTCACATTCAAACCTGTTTTGGGCGCGGCGTCCGTGAAGCGTCCGATGTCGAATTCGGATTCCAGCCGCGCAAACGGAATCGCCCATGCCAACGGAGCCCGTTCACCCAAAGTCATGTTGGCAACGTTCAGCAACCAGCGCGCGGAAAAATCATTCGGGTCCGCGTTCAAGATCGCCGTCAGTTCGCGCACGGCTCCGGTCGAACCGCGTTTGAGTTTATGCAGAGCTTCAACACGAATCGGAAACAGGCAGGATTCGGCGTTGTGATTGAGCAAACAGTTTTCCTGCTCGCCCAATCGCAGGTAAGAAACCGCCAGCAATTGACGAACTTCCTTGATGAAAAAGGGAGCCGGCACAATGCCTCGTTCTTTCATCAGGCGGAGCAGCTTTTCCAATTCCTCGACGGCGGCGGCGCTGTCTCCGGCACGCAGCAATGCATCTGCCAAAGCCAAACGCGCTTTGACTTCGGTGCGCGGATCAAGCGATTGCAACAATCCGGCGCGGTAATACGCCGCGCGTTCAGCGTCCTTGCTGGGGTCTGTGCGGAAGTCCTGTTCGCGAAAAATGCGCGCCAACCGTTCAGCCATGCGCTTTGTGCCCGCAGCCTGATATGGAATGCCGGTTTGCGCTTGCTGCTTGGCTTGAAAAATCAGCGCAAACAACAAACCCGCGCAGAAACAAATTGTCCGTTTGAAAAAATGCATCACCTCTGTCGTCTTGCCCCTCGCGGGTTTTCTGACACAATGACCGCCGCCATGAAAAGTCACCGCCGAATATGTTTTCTTTTGCTGTTTTTGATCGTGGCCGGATTTGTGACCGCCGCGCAAGAACCGAAAATCAGTTTGCCTGACCTGGCCGGACGTTCCGTTAATCCGTTTGCCCCGTTTGGAGACGATTCAATCAAAGCCGTCGTCTTCATTTTCCTGCGCACCGATTGCCCTATCTCCAACCGTTACGCGCCGGAAATTCAGCGATTGCAGCGCGAATTCGCGTCGCGGCAAATTCGTTTTTATCTGATCTATCCCACTGCCGACGAAACCGTCGCCGCCATTGAAAAACATCTCACGGATTACGGCTATGAACGGGGCCAGATACTGCGCGACCCGCGCCACGAACTGGTAAAACTGACGGGCGCAACCGTCACGCCCGAAGCAGTCGTTTTCGTCCGCAATCCAAACGGCTTTCAAGCCATTTATCGAGGCCGCATTGATGACCGCGTGGTGGCTTTTGGCAAACAGCGTCCACAAGCCAATGAACGCGATCTGGAAAAAGTGTTGCTCGCTGCCGGCAAAAAGGAAGCCGTGAAATTCACAGAACGCGCCGCCATCGGCTGTTATATTTCAAAACTCAATGAACCGTAACTTCCGTTTTGCAATCGCATTGATTTTGTTGGCGCTGGTTTTCCGTGGTGGCAAACAGGCGTCTGCAACACAAAATCCGACGCCGACCTTTACCAATGACATTGCGCCGCTGATGTTTGAATACTGCGCGGCGTGTCATCACGCGGGCGGCGCTGCGCCTTTCAGTCTGACCTCGTTTGCCGACGCCGCCAAACGCGCGCGGCAAATCGCCGAAACGACCGCAAGCCGCTATATGCCGCCGTGGTTGCCCGAACCCGGCCACGTCGCGCTTGCCGACGAACTGCGGTTGAGCGAGGCGCAGATCAAACTGATCCGGCGCTGGGTGGACGCCGGCGCGCCGGAAGGCAATCCGAAAGATTTGCCGCCTGTGCCGCAATTCAATGCCGGATGGCAATTGGGCAAGCCCGATTTGATCGTCAAAATGGACGAAAGCTTCATAGTACCCGCCGAAGGTGTTGATGTCTTTCGTAACTTCGTGCTGCCGATTCCGGTCAGCGCAACCAAATTCATCAAAGCCGTTGAAATCCTGCCCGGCAATCCGCGCGTTGTTCATCACGCCAATCTGTTGATTGATCGTTCGCAATCTTCCAGAAAGCTCGATGCAGCCGATCCCGCACCGGGTTTTGGCGGGATGGAAGTTTCCATTGCGGCGGAAAGTTTCGATCCGGACAGCCACTTTCTGTTTTGGAAACCTGGTTCGTTGCCTTCCGTCGAACCGGACGGAATGGCCTGGCGCTGCGACCCTGGAACCGATCTGGTCTTGAACATGCATTTGCAGCCTTCCGGCAAACCGGAACGCATACAAGCCGAAATTGGCCTGTATTTCAGCGACAAGCCACAAACCATTTTCCCTATGCTGCTACAACTGGAACACGACGGCGCAATTGATATTCCCGCCAGCGCGAAAGAATTCGTCGTGACCGATCAATTCAAATTGCCTTTGGACGTGGACGTGCTGGGCGTTTATCCGCACGCGCATTACCTGGGTAAAGACCTGCAAGGCGTGGCCACACTGCCCGACGGCAGCAAACAAACCCTGATCCAGATCACGCGCTGGGATTTGAATTGGCAAGGCATTTATAAATTTCGCCGCCCGCTTTCCCTGCCCAAAGGAACTACGCTTTCAATGCGGTTTGTTTACGACAATTCCACCGCCAATCCGCGCAATCCGCACAATCCGCCGCAGCGAGTTCGTGCAGGCAATCGCTCATCAGAAGAAATGGGCCATCTATGGATTCAGGTGCTGCCGCGCGTAGCCAAAACCGACGGACAGGACACTCGCGTGCTGTTGCAGGAAGCCTTGATGCGCCGCCGACTGGAAAAATATCCGGCGGATTTCACTGCGCATTTCAATCTGGGAGCGGCGCTGCAATCGGCTGGACGCGATGCCGAAGCCATCACTGATTTTCAAAGAGCGCTGCGGGTTCGTCCCAACGATCCTGTGACACTCACCAATCTGGCGGTTTCGCTGCAAGCTGTTGGCAATCCCACTGCCGCCCTGGAACATTATCGTCAGGCGTTGCGGCTCAAACCGGATTACGCCAACGCGCGTTATAACCTGGCCAATTTGTTATTGGCACAAGGCCGCATCACCGAAGCCATCTCTCATTTGCGGGAAGCTTTGCGCCTGCACCCTGACGACGCCGGCGCGCTCAACAGTCTGGGCAGCGCACTGGCGATGAGCGGAAATTCAACGGAAGCCGCGCGCCAGTTTGAAAAGTCTCTGCAAATCAATCCGGACAATGCCGAAGCCCATTTCAATCTGGCGGCTTTGTTGACGCAGCAAAACAAAGCCGTCGAAGCGGCCCTTCATTACGAACAATCCTTGCGCCTGAATCCGAACAACGCCGATGCGCATCACGAACTCGGCGTGCTGTTTGCGCGGAGAGGCGATTTCGCCCGCGCCATCACGCACTTCGAGCAAGCCCTCAAACTCAATCCAGACCTGCCCAACCTGAAAGAAAATCTGCAACGCGCCCGCGCCGCACTGAAACGCTGAATCGCTACCGCGAGCGGTAGCGAGCGCAGAGTTTGCTAAGAAACACGCTCCTTACCAGTCGCAGTACTGATCCGGCAGCGAAAAATGGGGAGCCGCCGAAGCAACTCCCCGTTGAAGGTGATGAGGGCGAAACCGTTTTCGCCCTGATGAGAAATTGTTGCGACGCCAAACTTAGAACTTCAGCTTGAGCGCGAATTGGAAGTTGCGTTGCGGATCCGAACCGAAGTACGCGGTCGAGTTGATCGTGCCCGCGCCGCCGCTCGGATTCAGTTTGCCGCCACTGAAGCTGCCGATGAATCCATCGGGGTTGCCCAGATTGACGTGGTTGAAGAAGTTGACCGCTTCCATACGGAATTCAAGAATGTATTTCTCGGTCAGGTTGAACTTCTTGAACAACGAAGCATCCGTGCGCCAGTAATTGGGCCCGCGCAGGCTGTTGCGCTTCTGATTGCCGAAGGTTCCTACCGCCGGCGCGCTGAACACGCTCAGGTCACTGAAGAACTTAAAGGTTCCATCAGCCTGGCGGGTCGCTTTGGTGCTCAAATTACCGTTCTGATTCGGACGGCAGGTGCCGGTGTCGGAAATGCCGTTCGTATCGAAGCAGTTGTCAAACGGCAGACCGCTTTGAATGGTCGTGTTGGAGTTGAACTGCCAACCACCCAACGCTGTGTCAGCCGCTTTCGACCAGTTGCCGCCAAATTTCTTGCCTTTACCGATGGGCAATTCATAAACCTGCGACAACACGAAATTGTGATCGCGCTGCCAGCCGGCGGGGCCGCGGTTCAGGCTGGCGTCAAACGGGAAATAGCCGCCATCTTCAGAAATCTGATCCTGATAGGTGTAGTGCATCAGGATCGAGTAACCATCGGAAAACCGCTTGTCCAATTTCAACTGCAACGAGTTGTAATGGTTGTCGGCGCAGTTGCAGAAAAACGCGATGTCCTGCGTCCAGCCGAATTTCTGGAAGAAAGGTTTGGCCAGGGTGCTGTTGCGGCCCGGCGTGTAACCCGTAATCGGCACCTGATTGACGTTCAAATCCGGGCCGTCGCCGGCAAACACGTGCGTGCCTTTGTTACCGACAAACGCAGCTTCCACGGACATAGTGTTCGTCAACTGATACTGCAAGGTGACGTTGTAAGCATCCACGCTCGGCAACCGCATTTTGTCCGGCAACACACGAGCGAAGACGTTGTTCGGCAGGAAGAACTGACCGCTCGACGGCAGCGAAGTGTTGGCTTTCGCCGTCGGGTCTTTCGGAGATTTGTCCAGACCGAAGAATTGCGTGAAAGCCGGAGCGCCATCCGCCAGATTGAATGCGCGGTTGAACGAACCGTTATCCACACGCTGCACGGCCAACACCGGCAGGTTTTGCGTCACGGAGTGACCGAAGACCGAACCGAACACGCCGATGTCATAGCTGCGTCCATAACCGGCACGAAGCACCATCTTGTCCGTGAGTTTGTAGGAAAGAGCCAAGCGCGGCGCAAAGTTGACGGAATTTTTGACGTTGCCATTCAAGCCGGTCGAACCCACACCAACAGTGCTGATCTGACCGGTTTCCAGGCTCAGATAACCTGCGTTGCCGGGGTCATTGATGGATTGCGGATTGATGACATCCGCACGAATGCCGTAATTCAAGGTCAATTTCTGGTTCACGCGCCAGGAATCCTGACCGTAATAGAAATGACGCCACTGACGTTCACGAGCATCCGTGCTGGAACTGATGTAACGACCAAAGCTGGTCACATCGCCGAGCAGGAAAGTCGCCAGCCCTAGCCCCGTGCCGCCGGTGGTTCCGGCAGTGCGGTTGTTGTTGAAGCTCAATTCGCCTGAACGATGCGTGTCGCTCGGCACGCGGAGGTTGTAAGCGCGACGCACGTCAATGCCGAATTTGAAGGTGTGATTGCCGACGAATTTCGTCGTGTTGCTGACGAACTGGAACTGGTTTTCGTCCTGATCCAGCGGGCAGTTGCAACGATTGACGCCCAGACCCGAACCGAAGTTCGTTCCGCCAGTGCCGCCGTTGCCGTCAATGAATCCGGCAAACAACCCGGAACTGAAAGCGTCATTGTTCAATCCGCGAATGCCTGCGTCCGTGGCCGTGTTTTTGCCGAAGTCGAAAGGCAACACGTTGACTTTGTAACGGAAAAAACCGAAGCGGAAATCCGTCACCAGCGTCGAACTCCACGAATAGTCGAAACCATAAGCAACGCTCTGGTTGCGAACTTTGGAATCGCCGCCAAGCGAAACCAATTCCGAACCGCCGCCCGCGCCGAAAGCCGTTGGGCCATTGCGCGCGAAATCAGCGAAGCTGTAACGACCGAACATCGTCAGTTTTTCGGAAGCTCTGTAATCAATGCGAGTGTTGAAGCTGTCTTTATCGAAGCCTTCGATGCCGGAGGCCACGTAATTGTCGGTCGTGCCATTCAAACGTCCCGGCGCGTTCGGCAACGGGATGAGTTTCAACACGTTCAGCGCCTGCGCCGACAAACGATTGGTTGGGATGATGTTTCCGGCAAATTGCGTCCGCGCGGTCAAGGCACCCTGCGCGTTGAAGACCGAAGTCGCCGGATCGAAAATATTCACGCCGTAGGCGCTCAGATTCCCTGTGCGCGCCGCCGCCGTCGGAACACTCAACAAGCGCGTACCGCCGGTTTTGCTGCGCAAACCTTCGTAATCGCCAAAGTAAAACAGCTTGTCTTTTATGACGCTGCCGCCAAGCGCACCGCCGAATTGGCTCTTGAGCGTATCAGGGATAAATTTCCGCGTCAGCGGATCTCTGTTCGCCTGCGAGAACGGATTGCGGGCTTGCAACACGTCGTTTTGACGGAACAGAAAAGCTGCGCCGTGCAAATCGTTCGTGCCGGATTTAGTGGAAACCGAAGCCACGCCGGCGATGGCCTGGCCGAATTCCGCGTCATAGTTTTGCGAGGTGACTTTGCTCTCGCCAATGGATTCAAAGTTGGGATTGATGACGATGATGCCAAGAATCGGATCGCGGTTTTCGGTTCCGTCAAGCTGGAAACCGGTTCCGCTGAAGCTTTGGCCGTTGACCATCGTCTGGGTTGACCCTTGCGGGTTTTCGCTCGCCGCGTGCTGCCATTGCAACTGCTGCGTGCCAGGCGTCAACAAAATGAGTTTGGTGAAGTTGCGGTCGAGAATCGGCAAATCTGTAATCTGCCGCGAACCGAATGTGGTGGCCACGTCCGCGCGATCAGTTTTCAACAGCGGCGCTTCCGCCGTGATGGTCACTTCTTCGCTCACCTGACCGGGTTGCAATTGGACGTTAGTCGTCGAAGCCGTGTCTACGTTGACGACGACCGAATCAACAACTGCCGTCTTGAAATTCCCGGCTTCGATCTTGATCCTGTAGGTTCCGGGTATTAACCGGGTGACGTTGTAATTTCCGTCTGAATTGGTTTTGGCGGTTTCAACGACGTTGGTGCCGACATTGGTTATCGTCACTGTCGCTCCCGCCACTGCAGCACCGGACTGATCCGTCACAGTCCCAAAAATGCTGCCGTATACTGCTTGCCCCAAGCCGCTCACGGTAAACAAGCCGGCACAAAGCAAGGTGCAGAATGAGAGGATGAAGAATTTCTCTTTTGTCTTCATCATTTTAGGTATCCTCCAGAGCAAAGATCGTCAGGCTTAATTCTGCTTTTCGGTCAAGGTCGAATCTATTTGTGGCCACGTGACCACCTTCGGACTGCTCCAGACGAGCAATCCGTTATTTCTTCCGGCAAAGCGCAATTACCGCCTTCAGTTTGTCTGAAGGTCAACTTTTCATTTCTTTGATTAAACGCTGGTTGGAAAACCCGATCTCGCTGCCCAAGACACTACCTGAATACCCCAGCCAAGCTGTGGCCGGTTCTAATGTGAATCAACTCTATATTTGAGACAGCGCGAGATTTTTTACCGGGAGAAAATAGCCCGCTTTGATTGGTTTTGGCGTTACACAGCCGTATAATACGGTTACTTTCAATGTTTTCAATTTGTTAGCGGCGTTCAAATCCTGAGTTACAAAGTTGTTGTAACGTATCCGTAACACAATTTTCAAAATGGAATTCAGTAGAGAAGAAAAGCTTGAGCAGCTAGAAAGAGTACTTCAAAGCCATACGCTTCACAGTGCGGACAGTCTCAGAGGCTTTCTGCGCTTTGTCGTCGAAAAAGCCATTGATAATCAGGAAAGTCAGTTGAAAGAGTAC
>CAZRXE010000389.1:0-6207 GCA_964603695.1 uncultured Heliomicrobium sp. | reverse complement strand
AGCCCTGGGGTCTGCGTATCGCCTACGTAATTGACCCATCCGGAGTCCTTTGGCACGTTGCGCAGCGCCGACCGCACATCCGGCATGACGAATAGTAGACCAGTGTCAGCAACCACGCGATGCCGCAGTACAAAGTCAACGGAAGCGGTGAGCTTGTGGTGCTGCTCCACGGCGTGTTTATGACAATCTCAGGCAATCAGTTGCCAGGCTCCTCTTGCAAAATGTTTTTTACGCGAAGCTGACGTCTTGCTTCATCATCGGCATCATCCGAATGCGCTCGTTCGTCGCTGTGAACACTGCGTTCGCAATCGCGGGCAGAATCGGCGGCAGCGCGGGTTTGCCAAAGCTCGTCAGCAGATTGTTCGATCCCACAAACTTGCGCGCACAGAATAAAGCCAGTAAAAGATGCGCGCGAGTTGTCACGCCTTCACTATTTCCAAACAGAACCGAGGAGAAAAAATGTCCAAACGTTTTTGCCTGCGAATTGGAATTGGCTTTGCATTAACCGCTTTGGCGCTGCTGATGGCAGGCCAGGCGATTTATCAAGCTACTTCGGCCTTCACGCCACGCGAAGTGAAATTCAAAAAGATTGTACTTGACCGCGAATTCCGCTCGGAAGGCGTGGCAGTCGCTGATGTGAACAAAGACGGCAAGCCCGACGTGCTAGCCGGAAATCTTTGGTACGAAGCGCCGAACTGGACGCTGCACGAAATTGCGCCGCCGGGCAAATTCGACGCGGCGAAAGGTTACAGCAACAGCTTCGTCAACTTTGCGATGGACGTGAACCGCGACGGCTGGATGGATCAGATTCGCATCGGCTTGCCGTTCGATCACAAAGTTTTCTGGCTGGAAAACCCAAAAGGAAAAGCCGGACATTGGGCTGAACACGTTGTCTTTCGCAACGCCTGCAACGAAAGCCCTACGCTGGCGAATCTGGCGGGCGCAGGCAAAGACCCGGTGATGGTCTTTTCTTTCGATGACGCGCAAATGGCCTGGTATGAACTGGGCAAAGACCCGAAGGCCGAATTCACCGCGCACACCATCAGCGACAAGTTTCCGAAAGACAAAGCCAAAGACGCGGGCGTGTTTCGTTACTCACACGGATTGGGCGTCGGCGACATCAACGGCGACAAACGCCCGGACGTGTTGATACGTGGCGGTTACTGGGAAGCGCCAGCCGATCCGCGCATGACCAATTGGAAATTCGTGCCGGTGAATTTCGGCGACGATTGCGCGCAGATGTATGTTTACGACGTGGACGGCGACGGGCTGAACGACGTGTTGTCGAGCGCCGCACACAAGATCGGCGTCTGGTGGTATCAGCAGCAAAAAGACGGCAGCTTTGTTACGCACACGATTGACACCGGAATTTCGCAAACCCATTCGTTGGAACTGGTGGACATCAATGGTGATGGGCTGAAAGACTTGGTCACCGGTAAACGCTTTTGGGCGCACGGGCCAACGGGCGACATCAATCCTAACGATCCGGCGGTTGTCGTCTGGTTTGAATTGCAGCGCAAGGGCAAGGAAATCACCTGGGTCAAACATGAAATAGACAACGACAGCGGCGTCGGTACGCAGTTCGCGATTGCCGATCTGAACGGCGACAAGCGACCGGACATCATCACCTCAAACAAAAAAGGCGTTCACGTTTTTGTTCAGCAAAAATAAGATCAGTCACGAAGAACTCGAAGGAGACAAGATTCACTTCCCGAATAAGACTTGGCTGCTTCTTTTCTATTTGCGATATGAAGTTGGAAATCGGCTATTGGCAGATCAGTCCGGGCGCTTTCCGGCAATCAATGACAAATAACAAATCCCAAATGGAAAATGACTGTTACCTAGCTTTCAAGGCTTTCACTTAACTTTTCCTTCGGTTCGGCAAGGAAGAATCGCGGTCAAAGGTGATTCGGCAATCTGGTAAAGCCGCTTTCAATTGCGCGTGGCCTTTTTCCGTCACCATCGTGTGATATAGGTTCAATAGCTTCAACGTTGTCATGGTTTGCAGCGCCGCAATGCCGGCGTCGCTGATGTCGGTGTTGTCCAATCGTAGTTCGCGCAGATTCGGCAGCGTCTTCAACAGTTCGAGCGAGCTGTCGTCCACTGAGGTGTAATCCAGATTGAGTACGGCCAGATTCTTGAAAGTAGCGATCACCGCCACGCTCGCTTTGCCCGCGCGGGTGCGGAAAAGTTCCAGCCGCTCTAGTCGACTGAGCGGGCGCAAATGCTCTAGCCCCTTGTCCGTGAAACGCGTGTGATTGAGCGACAGTTCGCGCAAGCCGGTCATATTTGCGATGTGACCCAAGCCTTCATCGCCAGTGTCAGTGCCGGCCAAATCCAGCACGCGCAAGCGTGGAAGCCTGGTCAGCGGTTTCAGGCTGTAATTCGGAATGTCGGTTGAACTCAACAACAACCGTTCGAGACTCTGGATTTCGGCAAGCGGCCACATGCCTTCGCTGCGAACGGGCGCGCCTGTCAAATCCAGCGTGACGAGCGAGGTCAACCCTTTCAAATTCGCCAAGCCCGCGCCGCGCACCAATGTGCCTGCCAGTCGCAATTCCTGAAGCTGCGTGAGCGCTGCCAGATGCGCTAGTCCATTGTCGGAAACCGTCGTGTGGCTCAGGCTCAGGATTTTCAGGCCGGTCAGGCTTTTCAGTGCCGCCACGCCCAAATCGCCGATTTCCGTCGCTTCCAAATCCAGGCGTTCGAGTTTTGGCAAGGCAGCCAGATGCGAAAGTGCGGCATCGCCCGCGCCGGTGAAGGCCAGCGAAATGCTTTGCAATTGTCCGCCGAGGAAGTCCGCCTGGCCGCCAAGCGATTTCACCCAGGCGGCAATGGCCGCCTCGCTGCTGTTTGCCGGAAGACTGGCCGCTTTCGCACGCGCGGCGCGTGCGTTGACGAAATTCACCTCACACTTCGGCACGGCGGCACGCAAGCTTTCAACGCCCGTCCCTGTCACCTGACTGTAGCGCAAATCCAGACTCGTCAATTCTTTCAACGCGCCGAGTTTGGCCAAACCGGCGTTGGTCAAACGGCTGCGATACAAATTTAATTCGCGCAATTCGGTCAATCCGGCAAGCGCGTCCGCCGAAGCGTCCGTGATCTGCGCGCCGAGCAAATTGAGTTTGCGCAGCGATTTCAAATTGCGCAGATGCGCAAGTCCCGCGTCCGTAGGCTTGATGCCGCTTAAATCCAGTTCTTGAAGCTGCGTCAACCGGCTCAAGTGTTTCAATCCTTCATCCGTTACCAAAGTGTCGCGCAGGTTCAACCGCCGCAGTTGTTTCAACTCCGCCAGGCCTTTCATTCCTTCATCGTTGAATGGCGTCAGGCTCAAGTCGAGCGATTCCAGTTTGGCCAGCGAGGCCAAACTGAGTTTCGCAATTCGGCACTGCGAGCAACGAAGCTCTTTCAATTCGGTCAGTCCGGTCAACAACGCCAGCCCTTTGTCCTGCACGTTGATATTCGTCAAAAAGTGCAAACTGAAATGAAGCTTTTCCAACTTCGTCAGCCCGGCCAAATGCTTCAATTGGTCGTTGGCGTCCAGACGGCTCCCCGCGCCGGGATTCCAAATCGGGCCGGGCAGGTAAAGTTCTTTCAGATGTACAAGGCCGGAGAGTTTTTCCAGGTCTTGGGGGCTGATTAAAGTTCCGGTCAGGTCAACGCAGACTATGCGCAGTTCGCCGGCGGGCAATTGCGTTAGGTCGGCAACAGGACGGCTGTCGCCTTCCAAAATGACGCGGCCTCCCTGACGAATCACCCATTCGGCAATATCGCGTTCCGGCGCGATTGACGCGCACAATGAAATCGCCAGCATCGCGCTCAAGAGTGTTTTTCGCATAATGACTTGTCGCTTTTGATTTTGACTATTCGCGGCGGGCATATCATAAAGGACGCCGCCAAATTCTCCGATAAGCAAAGGCCGACAAAGTAACTCAAATGATGGCATCAGCCGAAAACAACTTCGCCGCGCAAGCCGCCATTGACCACGATGGTTTGTTCAAGGAATTGCTGCGCTCGTGCTTCATCGAATTTCTAGCGGCGTTCGCGCCGCAGGTGCTGGCTTATCTGGATGTAGACTCGGTGGAATTCATCGAAAAGGAATACTTCAGTCCTATCGTGCGGGGCAAAAAACGCGCGGTGGATTTGCTGGTCAAAGCTAATTTCAAAGGCAAACCGACACAGTTTCTGATTCACGTCGAAATCGAATCGCGAAGCCGCAGCAGCTTCCGGCGCAGATTTTTTCTCTACTACGCACTTTTGAGCGAGCGGCAATCGCTGGCAGTTTATCCGATTGTTATCTTTTCTTATGACCGCCCGTTGAAAGCCGCGCCGACACAATACGTCGTTGACTTTCCCGACCGCCGCGTACTGGAATTCAACTACATAGTGCTGCAATTGAACCGGCTGAATTGGCGAGATTATTTGCGGAAGGACAATCCGGCGGTCAGCGCCTTGATGGCCAAAATGGGCGTGCAACCGGAAGAGCGGGCAAAGGTCAAAGCCGCTTGCCTGCGCATGATTGCCCGGTTGAAAATGCGCCCGGAAAAATATCAACCGGTACTCAAATTCATTGATGCTTACTTGCCGCTGACACCGGAGCAGGAGCAGGAATTTCATCACGAGGTCGGACGCTTCGCGGCAAAAGAGAAAGGGGAAGTCATGGAATACATCACCAGTTGGGAACGTAAAGGCAGAGAACTTGGTAAGCTCGAAGGTAAGCTCGAAGGCAAGCTCGAAGGCAAACTTGAAGGCAAACTTGAAGGCAAACTTGAAGACACTCTGAAGCTTCTGACGCGGCAGATTGGGTTGCTGAGTCAAACGGCGCAAAAACGCATCAGCCGCTTGTCGCTTGAGCAGTTGGACAAACTTTTTGATGCGGCGTTCGATTTTCAGAAGAAATCGGAACTCAATGACTGGTTGCGTGAACACGCTTCAGACCAGTAACCGGCGGCCTTGTGCATTAGACCTTGTCCGGCAGCGCGTAAGGTTTTCGGTATTGCCGCGTTAGCATCCGGTTGGCTTCAGCGTCGCCGGTGATGGTTTCGGTTTTCGGATCGAAAACCAATTTTCGTCCCAGACGCTGGGAAATCACCGCCAATTGCGCCAGAGTCGTGGAAAGATGCCCTTCTTCAAGTTCGCTGTGCAGGTCTTCCATTTTGCGCGAGCGAACGGCGGCGATGAAATTTTCAAAGTGACTGGCCTGGCTCTCCGCCGCCGGATCAAGTCCTGGAACAGGTTGATAGCTCACCTGCGGAAAACTCACGTTCATCACGGTTTCGTCCACGCCCCCCGGATGCGGACGATTGCGCGGCGTCATCGTTCCGCGAAAAGCCTTCCAACCCTCGACTGAAGTCATATATCCATCCGACGCGTAAAACGTCATCCCCGCATTGCGCATTGGCGCAAATAGATTCGTGACTTCAAAGTTAATCAGGCTGCCGTCGGCGTATTCGATGGTTCCGAGTTGAAGCGCCGGCGTTTCCTGTTCCGAATCCCGCGCGAAAGTGCTGCCCGTGCAATGGACTTTCACTGGATGTTCGCGCTTGCCCAAGCCCCAACGGCAGATGTCCAAACTATGCACGCCGATGTTGCCGATTTCGCTGGGGCCAGTGTCCCAAAAGTAATGCCAGCCGTAATGAAAACGATTGATGCTGAACGAGCGATAAGGCGACGGCCCCAAATACAAATCCCAATGCACACCGGGCGGAACAGCGGTTTCTTTTTGGCGAGCAAGAGCGGCACGCGGTCTGGAAAAGTCCGTGCTGGCGCGGTAGACCTTGCCCAGTTTGCCTTCGCGCAGCAAGCGCATCGCCGCGCGGTTTGCGGGCTCACTGCGCAGATTGGTTCCGGCTTGAACAATGCGGTTGTATTTGCGCGCGGCCTGAATCATCCGGCGACCTTCGGCGACGGTGAATGAGATTGGCTTTTCGACGTAAACATCCTTGCCCGCCTGACACGCCCAGATGGTTTGCAGCGCGTGCCAGTAATCCGGCGTGGCGATGGAAACGGCGTCAATGTCTTTGCGGTCGAGCAGTCGGCGCAAATCGAATTCGGTGATCGGACGATGCCCGCTCAGACGTTCGACTTCGGCGACAGCGGATGGAAACAGCCTTTCATCCACGTCGCACAACGCGGCGACGCGCACGTTCGGCATTTGCGCAAACGCTTGTATGTGATCCATCCCGCGCCAGTGAAATCCCACGACAG
>CAZRXE010000388.1:0-3077 GCA_964603695.1 uncultured Heliomicrobium sp. | reverse complement strand
GCGGCGTGCCGCGCCGCATCGTGCTGGATAACCTTAAGGCCGCGATCATCAAAGCCTATACGCGCGACGACGAGCCGAGTGTGCAACAGGCTTATCGGGAGTGCGCCGAGCACTATGGCTTTTTGATTGATCCCTGCTTGCCGCGCAAGCCCCAGCACAAGGGCAAAGTCGAACGCGGCGGCGTGGGCTATCTCAAGCAAGCCTTCGTGCCGTTGTTGCCCGACGGCGCCACTTTGACTGACGCCAATCGCCGCTTACGCTCGTGGCTGCTGACGGACGCGGGCTTGCGGGTGCATGGCACCACCCGCGAATTGCCGTTGAACCGCTTTGAGACGACCGAACGCGCGGCGCTGTTGCCGTTTCCGACCACGGCGTATGATCCCGCCGAATGGAAACGCTGTCTGTTGCATCGCGATGGTCACGTGACGTTTGAGCAGTCGTACTATTCCGCGCCGTTCCGGTACGTCGGTCAGGCGCTGTGGGTGCGCGCCAGCGCCCGCGAAATTCGCTTGTTTTCCAGCGAGTTTGTCTTGATTGCGACCCACCCGCGCGCGACGCAAGCCGGTCAACGCGCGACCCAGCCCGACCATCTGCCGGCGCACCTCGCCGAAGCGCTCACGCTCAATCGGCTAACGTGTCCCGTCCGCGCCGCTGCGATTGGGCCGGCGACGCAGCAAGTCGTGCTGGACCTGCTCGCCTCCAGACCGGTTGATCGGTTTCGGACAGCCGTCCGCATTGTGCATCTGGCCGACCGCTTCACCCCGGCCCGGCTAGAGGCCGCCTGCGCGCTCGGGCTGGCACATGGCGATGTCAATCTATGCACCCTCAAGCGCATGTTGGAGGCCGGGTTGGAGGCGGCCATCCCGATCGCGCTACCGACGCCGAAGCCCGAGTCACTCGTTTTCGCCCGTTCACCGGAAGAACTGGCGGCGACCATCGCAGGCGGTGCGGCGTGGAACTGAAACAGCACCTCATCCCGCAACTCAAAGCCCTGCGCCTGTCCGGGATTCTCGACACGCTGGATGTCCGTACCCAACAGGCCATCGCCGAACAATGGACCTATGGCGATTTCCTGGAACGCCTGCTGGAAGACGAGGTCGAGCGGCGCGGGCAGAAACAACTGGCAATGCGCGTGCGGCGCGCCACACTCAACACCAGCAAAACGCTCGAAACCTTCGACTTCACGTTCAATCCCGGCCTGAATCGGCAACAGGTCTATGACCTCGCGACCGGCAACTTCATTCGCGACAAACGCAATGTGCTGCTCTGCGGTCCGACCGGCGTCGGCAAGAGTCATCTCGCCCAGGCACTGGCGCACGAAGCCTGTCGCCGCGGCTTCGATGTGGTGTTCACCGATGCCTACAAGATGCTGCGCCATCTGCACGCGGGCCGCGCCGATGGCACTTACGACAAACGGCTGGCCGGGTATACCCGCGCCGATCTGCTGGTCATCGATGACTTCGGCCTCAAACCGATGCAGTCACCCGCCGCGCAGGATATGTATGATGTCATCAACGAACGCTACGAGAAAGGCGCGATTTTGCTGACCAGCAACCGCGCCCCGGCCGAATGGGCGACCTGGTTCGCCGACCCGTTGTTGGCTTCAGCCGGTCTCGATCGGTTGTCCCACCGCGCGCATGTGCTCATCATCACCGGGGCCAGCTATCGCGCCAAAGACCGCCCCAATCTGGGCGAGAAAGGACTCGCGAGTGCCTGACCAGCCTGGCGGCAGGTGGGCCGGACTTGAGTTTAACGCGTTGTGGACAATGCCCTCGTGAACAGCCGCGGGCAGAACCATCTGACGATAGCTCTGCCCTGAGACATTGTCGCCGTGCGGCGCTCGGGTCGCTCTCCAGCGTTGCCCTATCCTCCGCAGCGGCCAGATCATTGTACACCGGGCATTCACTGAACCAGAAAGGAGTCCCTGTCACCTGAACCTGTTCACCTAAGTTGAATGACCTGCCGTAATTTCGAGCAACCATCTGCCTCAGTTCAGAGCGGATCACCTTGCCGACAATCGCTTGAGCTCATGACCCGGTAATTGACAACGGCCATGGCGTGGCGACCGTCGCGGTCTGCGCGCTCGCGGGCGCGACCGACATCACGGGAAAACTGGACAAGCACATCGAGACGATCAGGACCATCTGCCAGACCTGGCGACCCTTAACCATGCTGCCTCCGAATGAGTGCGAGATTGAAGCCTACTCGAGCAAAATATCACAAATCAAGCATGGTGTAAATACGTAGTACTACTTATTTTTTCAGTCAAGTTTTGTCAAAAACAGTCGCAGTTTGTCACAAATTGTGGAGTTCCTCACACCCTTGTGGTCAACCGGGTCTGCGCCGCGCGGGTTGGCGGGAGAGATTTCCGGGAAGCCGGATTTTGCCGCGACTTGACAACCCCGTGACCTTCGAGTAAACTCTGCGGCGTGGCGCACCGGGCTGAAGTGATCAGCCAGGTGCTTTTTTGCGCCTCGTGATGGTCCATCCTCCCCGGTGGGCCGTGTTTGTTTTCCGAGGCGGGCGTGACCACACTGCAACTCATTCCACTCTGGCTGCTCAACGGCCTGCTGACCGTCGGCTATCTGGCCCTCGATCAGCTGCTGCTGCTCGTGCTGTGCCCGGCGCTGATCTGGCTGGGTGCGAGCGCGCCGCCGGAGCAACACGCCCGCCACATCCTGATCGGCAGCCTGGCGCTGCTGACCGCCGCCGTGGCCCCGGCCCCCGTGCCGCTGTTGCTGCTGGTCTTGGCGGTGACAGGATTGGCCGCCATTCCCTTCGAGCACTTCAACCCGCCCGCCCTGCGCTGGACGATCGCGCGCGGGCTGGGGCTATACAGCCTGATCGGTCTGGCTTTCACGGGCTATCAACTCTGGCTGGCAAGCCTGCCCGCCGGCGGTGACACGCTGCTGGAGCGAGGGCAGACCTACGTCAGCGCCATCGCCGGCATCGCGGTTTACGCTTTTCCTTTGGGTGTGTTGGGCTGGCTGGCGCAGAAAGTGTGGCTGCATCCGCCCACGCCGCGTTCACCGGGCGAGTTGATCACCGGCGTGGACACGATGCCGCCGAGCGCACCG
>CAZRXE010000387.1:0-12216 GCA_964603695.1 uncultured Heliomicrobium sp. | reverse complement strand
ATATACAGGGCGGAGCTGACCTATTGGATAACGGACGGTAACGGTCAGCCGACCGGAAACCCTGTGACGATTTATGGCGCAACCTTCACGGTGATGCCGAAACGGTAATCACCGACGCCGGTTTCAGCAAGCAAACATACGTGTCGCGGCAAATTTCCTTGCCGCGACATTTTGTTTCCTGGTGCGACCGATCTGCGGTTGCGTCTCTGAAGTCGCCCGTCTATAATCCGCGCCAACTTGTAGTGGGAAATATCACTTGGTCATTTTCATCGGTTCAGTACCGACAATGAGAACAAGCAAACAGGCTCAAGAAAATGAATTTTTGAGCGGGTCTTTCTGAGATTATCCGAAGTTTTTCGCAAAGAGGAGCTGCCCAATGCAGAGCGAAGTGTCCTCGCTCGAAGCAATGCATCTAATATGGCTATCCGGCGCGGGCTGCAATGGCGGCTGCACGATGGCCATGCTCGGAGCGTCCGAACCTGGCATGGAGGATTTGATCCTCGGCAACGTGCCGGACGCGCCTCGCGTGGTGTTGGTGCATCCTGAATTGGCCATGGAAAACGGGGACGCCTTCCGTGCCATTCTGGAAAAAGCCGTTTCCGGTGAATTATCGCCTTTTGTGCTCGTCCTGGAAGGTGCCATCGCCAATGAGCGTCTGGCTGGAGAGGGAAGCTTTTCACGATTGGGAACCACGCCGGAAGGTCGTCCGGTCACCGTCGCCGAGTGGGTAGATCGCCTGGCACCGCAAGCTGATGCCGTTATGGCCATCGGCAGTTGCGCTGCCTGGGGCGGTTTAATGGCGGCGGATGGCAATGCGATTGGCGCGCGCGGTTTGGAAGACTATCTAGGTCGTAACTTCAAAAGTCGGGGTGGACTGCCAATTATCAATGTCCCCGGATGCGCTCCGACCGGCGAAGGATTTATTGAAACTTTAACTTACGTTTTTCTTCATCTGGCTCAATTAGTGCCCCTGGATCTGGATGAAGAGCGCCGTCCTCGCTGGCTCTATCACCACGAAACCTATCCGCTGCCGCCGCGAGTCGAATATCCCCCTGCCGTTGGATTCGACTTGTCGAACCGGCCTGTGATCAATTGCCCTGTCCCTGTCACGGGTTGGCTGCGCGGTTTCGGCGGATGCGCGAAGGTGGGCGGAAGCTGTATCGGCTGCACCGAGCGTGATTTCGTGGATCAATATATGTCGCTGGCTCGTCCCGATCCTGCGTTTTAAGGACGTGGCAGCGGTGAAGCTTCGCCCAGCGTGGAATGCATCGGCGTTCTGCGGCACTTGATTTTGAGCGTAGCCTCTCCTCACACGGGTCTCTCGCGCTCCACAACAAAATTTTCAGAACAATTAATGTACCGTGCGCGGCGAGAGACGGAATTTTCCGACGCGGTACGGGTTTCTTCGATTCCGTGACATTCAAGACACTGCCAATCGAATTTGATGCTTATGGCCGGGCGCGCCTGCGCGACGAGGACGCTGTCGCGCCTTTCAGCGTTGAAAACGATCCGCGCCTTCAGCGTGCGGCCAACCGCGAACGCGCCCTGGGTAAGCTGGCGGACAATCAGCACGTGCGGGATTTTGATGTTTCGCCGATGACGCGGGCGGCAAGCGATGTCGGGCTGCACGCGGTGATTGATTTTGAACAGCGCCGTGTGCTTGATGCGCGCGTGGAAACGCTGATTTTCGGCAGTCACGAAATGCTGGTCACGGGTCGCGAGCCTTCGGACGCGATTCAAATTGCCGCCCGCGTGCGCGGTTCTTCCAGCGCAGCACATGCCATTGCCGCCGCGATGGCGTTGGAAATGTCCTGTGGCGTGACGCCGCCGCCGCTCGCCATCCTGACCCGGAATCTGGGTTCCTGCGGCGAAATCATAGGCGAAAGTGCGCATCACCTGTTCGCTCTGGCCGGCCCGGATTATTCCGAAGCCGCCGTCAGCCGCACCAGTCCTTCGTTATGGGCTAAAGCGCAAAAAACCTCTTCGCCTGGCGTGGAAATTCACGGCCTGGAAAACATCGCCGAAATCATGCGCGGGCTGAATCCGCTCAGCGGACATCTTTATTTGGAGTCGCTGCAAATGTCTCGGCTGGCCAGGGAAGTCTGTTCCCTGATGCTTGGCAAATACCCGCATCCTTCGGCGATGGTTCCCGGCGGGCTGGGAATCGAGGCAAACAAGGAAACCTTCAATCAGGTGCTGGGCCGCGTCAACACCTTGCTTGATTACGCCAAGAAAGTCGCTTCCTTGTGGGACGATTTGGTGGATTTCTTTTACGACGCCGAACCTCGTTACCGGCGCGTGGGCGAGTTGCCGGGCAATCTGCTTTCAGTAGGTTTGTGGGACGACCCGGAAGGCTACGACGCCAGCTACACCAACTGTAACGGCTGGGGCAAACATAGACTTGCGCTACCTGGCGTATTAATTAATGGCGAATTGCGCACTTCGCGGCTGAGCGACATCAACATCGGCATCGAAGAATTCGTGGATCATTCGTTTTACGACGCCTGGACGGAAGCTGCCTTTGAAGCCGATCCGCTCAGCGCGCCACTGTCGCCCTGGCATCCGTGGAATAAACAGACCTTTCCTGCACCGGCGCAGCGCGACTGGCGCGGAGAATATTCCTGGGCAACCGCGCCGCGCTGGGATCGTGAGCCGATGGAAACAGGCGCGCTGGCGCGACTCTGGATCAACGCCGTCAGCAACAATCGCAATTGCGAATTTATTTCCACCGGACGCCGCCATCTGGAAATCGCCCTACCCAAAGGACACCTGCCGGCGATGAACGTTCGCTGGCTGATTCCAGAACGTCCCAATACGCTGGAACGCAATCGCGCGCGCGCCTATCAACTGGCTTACGCCGGTATCATCGCTTACGCTAGTTTGCTGCAAGCCTTCGATTACATCCGACGCGGAGAAATCAACATGTCGCGCCGCTTCCGCGTGCCGGAAAAAATGACCATCGGCGCGGGCTTCTGGGAATGCGGGCGTGGCGCAGTCACGCACCACCTGACGATCCTGCAACAACGCATCTCGAATTACCAAATCATCACTCCCTCTGAATGGATGGGATCGCCGCGTGACGCCGTCGGCACGCCGGGCATTTATGAAGCGGCGGTGATGAACACACCACTGCTGGAAGAATGCACGCGACCGGAAGAGATGACCGGCATAGACATTTTGCGGACTTTGCGGAGTTTCGCCCCCTGAAACAGATGTCAGTCGTCGGTTGTCAGTCGTCAGTCGCTAATAAGGAAACTGACAACTGGCAACTGACGACTGGCAACTGACAATTGACGACTGACACAGAATGGTTTTCAAGAATCTACCCATTGAAATAGACAAAGGCGGACAGGCGCGGATGCGCGCCGTCGGCGTGGCGGATCCCTTTGGATTGGAAACTGCCGCGAACGCCAAATTGAGCGACCTACACACGCGCATGTTGCAGGAAGCCGCACGCAACCCCCACGTGCATTATTTTGAAGTGGACCCGCTGACGCGCGCTTCGGATCGGCTGGTGCTGCGCGCCCTGATTGATTTCGCCGAAGGCCAGGTGCTGGACGTTCGTGTCGAAAACACTGGCTATCGCGGCTACGAATTGGTCTTGAAAGACCGCGCGCCCAGCGATGCAGTGACCATCGCCAGTCGCATTAGCGGACAAGGCAGCGGCGCGAACGCCATCGCGGCGGCGGAAGCACTGGAAATGGCTTACGGCGTTGCGCCTCCACCGCTGGCGACGATTGTTCGCGGCCTGGGCGCGGCGGCAGAGTTGATGGCTTCGCATACGAGGCATTTGTCGCTGGTCGTCGGCCCGGATTATTCGGAAACCATCGTCAAACAAACCACCCCATCTCTTTGGACGAAAGCGTCGCAGACTCTGGCCAGAGGCACTGCTTTTCACGGATTCCGTACCATCGCTGAAATCATGGAAGCGATGAATCCGCAAAACGGCCTGCTTTATCGCGAAGGCTTGCACCTGACGCGCGCCGCTTCGGAAGTCGCCGCTTTGATCTTCGGCAAATATCCGCATCCGTCTTCGATTTTTCCCGGCGGCGTCGGCATTGAGGCGAACAAGGACACGTTCCATCAAGTGCTGGGGCGCATCAATCGGCTGGTGGATTACTCGAAAAAAGCCATCGCCGTTTGGGACGATCTGGTCAATTTCTTTTATGCCGCTGACAAACGTTACAGGCAGGTCGGCGAAACACAGGCCAATCTCATCAGCAGCGGACTGTGGGACGACCCGGCGGCTTACGACGCCAAATTCGAGCATTGCAACGAATGGGGCGAGCGCCGTTTGTCCACGCCCGGCGTCGCCGTTCAAGGCAAGTTACGCACAACGCGCCTGACCGAAGTCAGTGCCGGCGTTGAAGAATTCGCCGACCGTTCGTACTTTTCGGCTTGGAACGGACACCCGCTCAAAGAAGATCCGCGCGGCGTACCGCTCTCGCCGCTGCATCCCTGGAACAAATTGACGATCCCCGTTCCTTCACCCAACGACTGGCAAGGCAATTACAGTTGGAACACCGCGCCGCGCTGGGACCGCGAGCCAATGGAAACCGGCCCGCTGGCGCGCCAATGGATTACCGCCGCCGCCGGAAAATTGAAAAACGAATTTATCCACGCCAACGGCAACGCGCTGGAAATGAATTTGCCGAAATTCCAGCTTCCGGCAATGAAAATGACCTGGGACATACCGGATCACACCAATGCCCTGGAACGCAATCGCGCGCGTGCCTATCACATAGGCTACTGCGGCCTGGTGGCGCTGACTTATTTGCTGAAAGCTTTCGAGTGTTTGCAGCACGGCGAAAAGGCCATGTCCAATCGCTTCCGTCTGCCGCAGGAAGCCATCGGCGTTGGCTTTTGGGAAGATGCGCAAGGCTGTTTGATGCATTACGTGATGATCGCCGGCGGGCATATCGCCAATTATCAGATCATCACCGCGTCCGGCTGGATGAGTTCGCCGCAAGATGCGTTCGGCGTTCCCGGCCCTTACGAGCAGGCCATGCTGGCCACCCCCTTGCTCGAAGAGTTTAACCGTCCGGGAAATTTCACCGGCATTGATTTACTAAGAGCTGTACGAAGTTTCGACCCTTAATAAATTGCGGATTTCGGATTTCGGATTGCGGATTTGCTTGGTCATAAACTGTGCAAAACCGAAATCCAAAATCCGCAATCCGCAATCCAAAGACCCCGTAGGAGGTTTGAATGCGACTGCCAACCTGGAAATTCAGAAACGTTGAAGAGGATCGCGAAGAAAACGCCCGCCGCTTGCACGAAGCCGCTTGGCCGGACATGTTCGCCAACCTGCAAAGCGCGTATGCCGAACTGACCAATGCGCAGTTTGAACTGGAACGCCGCACGGCGGAAATTTCCGAAACGCGCGATTTGTTCCAACAGGTGATTTCTTCGATGTCGGAAGCCTTGTTCCTGACAGACCGCTCCGGGCGTGTCATCCGCGCCAATCCGGCGGCGGCGGCCTTGCTGGAATGTCAGGAAACTTCGATCCTCGGACGACCGCTGTCAGCCGTCTGCGGTTCGGATGAAATTCCCGCCACGCCGTGGAAACTGATGGAAATCGCCCCGACAGGTCGCCTGACCAACCTCGACGCGGATTTGCGAACGATGGGCGGCGCGGTCATTCCGGTCAGCTTTTCGCTCGGCCTGATGCACGACAAGCAAAACAAGATTACCGGCGTACTGGCCGTCGCCCGCGACATGCGCGAACAGCGCAGCCTGATTAACAGTCTGGTCGCCGCGCGCATGCGATTTCAGGAATTGCTCGAATTCGCGCCCGACGCCATCGTGCTGGCCAATCAGGACGGCGAAATCGTGCTGGTCAACACGCAAACCGAAAAACTTTTCGGCTACAAACGTGATGAACTGCTCGGCAAGAGCGTCGAAGTCCTCGTCCCCGAACGTCTGCGCGGCCAAACGCCCGAATTGCCACACGCCGACAGCAAGGACGACGCCCTGCTTGATCTGGACGAAGCTCTTCTCAACGCCAATCTTTCGGGTGCCAGCGAACAAGTAGAGTTTTATCTGCTCGACCGCGACGGTCGCGAATTCCCTGCCGAAATCACCCGCCGCCAGATCGAAACCGAGGACGGCGTGATGGTCATGAGCCTGATTCGCGACATCACCGAGCGTAAACGCGCCGAAGCCGCCCGCCGCATCGCCGAAACCCGCTACCAGGAACTGTTCGATAACGCCAACGACATGGTTTACATCCATGACCTGGAAGGTAATTTCAAAGCCTTGAACCGTACGGCGGAAATCCTGACCGGACGTACGCTGGAAGAGTCTTTGAAAATGAACATGGCGGAAGTCGTCGTTCCCGAATACCTGCCGGGCGCGCAACAGCGAATTTTCGATCACCTGGCCGGACGCACCGATCTGCCGCCGTTTGAAGTGGAAATCATCTGCAAAGACGGCAGCGTCCTCCCCGTCGAAGTCAGTACGCGGTTGATGATGGAAAACGGCCTGCCGGTCGGCGTGCAGGGCATTGCTCGCGACATCACCGAACGCAGACGCGCCGAAGCCGCGCGCCAGTCAGCCGAAACCGCGCATCTGGCCGCCGAAGCCCGCTATCACGCGTTGTTCGACAACGCCAACGACCTGATTTACACACACGACCTGCAAGGCAATTTCCTGTCGGTCAACCAGATGTCCGAACGCATCACCGGCTACGAGCACGAAGAAGCGATGCAAATGAACATCGCCCAAATCATCGCGCCGGAATATTTGCCGATGGTACTCGACCGCGTCAGCCGGCAAGTTTACGGCGAAGAATTCACAACGCCGCTCAATCTGGAAATCGTCTGCAAAAACGGCAGCCGTCTGGCGCTGGAAATCAATACCCGCGTGCTGATCGAAAACGGAATGCCCGTCGGCATGCAAGGCATCGCCCGCGACATCACCGAGCGCCTCAAAGCCGAGGCCGCCATTCGCGAAGCGACCGCCGTTCAACGCGCCATTCTCGATTACGCGGGTTACGCGATTATTGCCGCCACCACCGACGGAACCATCAACACTTTCAACCCGGCGGCGGAACGCCTGCTTGGTTACAAGGCCGAGGAACTGGTCAATAAGCATAATCCCGGTCTTTTTCACGATCCGGCGGAAGTGGTCGAACGTGCGCAAATTCTCTCGCGCGAACTAGGCCACGAAATCGAACCCGGCTTTGAAGTCTTCGTCGCCAAAGCCCGCCTTGATTTGCCCAATGAAGACGAATGGACGTACATCCGCAAAGACGGAGCGCGCATTCCAGTATCCTTGTCCGTCACCTCACTGCGCGATGCCAACGGCGAAATCAACGGTTTTCTGGGTTTGGCCTATGACATCAGCGAGCGCAAACAAGAAGAATTGTTACAAGCGCGGTTGAGCCGTCAAGCCGCATTGCGCGCCGACGTGACTGCTGCCCTGACCGATGAATCCCATACGCTGCGACAAATGTTGCAGCAATCCTCCGAAGCCCTGGTCGAACATCTAGACGCTGCCTTCGCCCGCATCTGGCTGTTTAACGAAACTGACAATGTTCTGGAATTAGAGGCCAGCGCAGGCTTGTATACGCACATTAACGGCCCGCATGCCCGTGTCCCCGTAGGCAAATTCAAAATCGGCCTGATCGCCGAGGAAAAAGCGCCGTATCTGACCAATGATGTTTTGAATGATCCGCGCGTCGGCGACAGGCAATGGGCAACGCGCGAAGGCATGGTGGCCTTTGCCGGTTATCCGTTGATGGATGGCGAAAATCTAGTCGGCGTGATGGCTATGTTCGCGCGCCATGAACTTGAGGTTGATTCACTCAATGCCCTGGCGACCGTGGCGGACTCGCTGGTTCACGGCATCCAACGCAAACGCGCGGAGGAAGAACGCGAACAATTGCTGGCACGCGAACACGAAGCCCGCATGCTGGCCGAAGCCGCCAACCATTTGAAAGACGATTTCCTGGCGATGATCTCGCACGAACTGCGCGCGCCGCTCACCGCCATTCTGGGCTGGGCGCAAATGCTGCGTTCGGGTACGCTCGACCGCGCCAGCGCCGAACGCGCCCTGACCACCATCGAACGCAACGCCAAATCGCAAGCGCATCTTGTCGGCGATTTGCTCGACGCTTCGCGCATCGCCACCGGCAAACTCAGTTTGGAAACCAAACCCGTCGAATTGCTGAGCGTGGTGGACGCCGCTGTGGATGCCGTTCGACCTTCGGTGGAAGCCAAAAACCTGCGCATGCAAATCGTTCTGGAACCCTGGGTTGGGCCTTTCGTCGGCGACCCCGAACGTTTGAAACAAGTCATTTGGAATCTGCTCTCGAACGCCATCAAATTCACGCCCGCCGGCGGTTTGATCGAAGTCCGCCTGGAACGTCTGGAAAACAAAGCTCTGCTGATCGTCAGCGACACCGGCCAGGGCATTGATCCCGAATTCCTGCCCCACATCTTCGACCGCTTCCGTCAGGCCGACAGCTCTTCGCGCCGCCAGCAAGGCGGTTTGGGCTTGGGTTTGGCCATCGTCAAGCACATCGTCGAACTGCACGGCGGCGCGATTTACGCTTACAGCAGAGGCCGGGGACAAGGCTCTGATTTTATGATTACCCTGCCGCTGGCCGTGCAAAAAGCCGAAGCGACCACGGACGAACTCTGGCCGGAAACCCTGCCCGAAGAAGCACTGCAATCCCGCAACGGCAGTCTGCGCGGAGTAAAAGTGCTGGTCGTGGACGACGAACGCGACACGCGCGAAATCCTGAGCGTGATGCTGGTTCGTTACGGCACGGAAGTCCGCACCGCCGGTTCGGTCGCCGAAGCGATGGAAGTACTCTCCGCGTGGCAACCCGATTTACTTGTCTCTGACATCGGCATGCCTGTCGAAGACGGTTACGTGATGATCGAAAAACTACGCGCCCTATTGCCCGAACAAGGCGGTGAGATTCCAGCCATCGCGCTGACCGCTTTCGCCAGCCCCGTGGATAGGGAAAAGGCGCTGGCTTCCGGCTTCCAACGCCATCTCTCAAAACCTGTCGAACCTGTTGAACTGGCCAAAGTCGTGGCCCGTGTGCTGGGTCGCAGCGAGGAAGGCATCACTCTTTAACTCTAGGAACGCGGACGTTGCCGTCCGCGCGTTCAAAAAACGCGGACGGCAACGTCCGCATTCTCTCTTTTGAAATGATTTTAGTAACCGGCGGTGCCGGCTATATCGGCGGCGTGACAACGGACCTTCTGCTCGCACGCGGCGAGCAGGTGGCGGTCATTGATAATCTCTCTCGCGGACATCGCGAAGCCATCGCGCCCGGCGTGCCGTTTTATCAGGGCGACATCGGCGACCGCGAACTCCTAGCCCGCGTCACTGGCGAACATCAAATTGAAGCCTGCATTCATTTCGCAGCCTTCGCTTATGTCGGCGAATCCGTCGCCGAACCCGCCCAATACTTCCAAAACAACGTCGAGCAAGGTATCGCAATGCTCGACGCGCTGCTCAAAGCCGGCGTGCGACAAGTGGTCTTCTCTTCGACCTGCGCCACCTACGGCGAACCGCAACGCATACCGATTGACGAAACTCATCCGCAACAACCGACCAATCCTTACGGCTGGTCAAAGCTTTTCATGGAACGCATCCTGGAAAGTTACGACCGCGCCTATGGACTGAAGTTCGTCGCACTGCGCTATTTCAACGCCTGCGGCGCGACCGAACGCCTGGGCGAAGCCCACGCGCCGGAAACGCATCTGGTTCCGAACGTCTTGATGGCCGCGCAAGGCAACCTCTCGGCTGTGTCAGTGCTCGGCCACGATTACCCAACGGCGGACGGCACGGCAGTGCGCGATTACATTCACGTCGCAGACCTCGCCTCAGCACACTTTCTGGCCTTGAATCATTTGCGCCAGGGCGGCGCGTCGGAATGCATCAATCTGGGCACGGGCCGAGGCCATTCCGTGCTGGAAGTCGTCGAAGCCGCAAGACAAGTCACAGGCCAGTCCATCGCTGTCAATTTGCAACCACGTCGCCCCGGCGATCCGTCACACCTGGTGGCCGACGCCGCCAAAGCGCGCGCGGTGTTGGGCTGGCAGCCGGCATATACGGACTTGGCCGACATGCTTCGCACGGACTGGGAATGGCGACTGAAAAACCCTGACGGGTATGAAACCGCTTGAGCAATCGTGGGACGGACTTCAGTCCGTCCACACTGGTAATAGGCTGAAACCTGTTTCACAAATCACTACATCGCGTGGGCGTGCGGATCGCCCTCCGCCAACAAAATCCCTTCAGGCCAACGTAATTCCATTCCCTGCTTTTCCAATAATTGCTGGAACTCCGTCAGGTGCGAGGCATCAGTGCGAACCGCATGTGGACTGGTTCCGCGTTGCAGACAAAATGCCGCCAGCGCTCCCGCCGATTCGCCAATGTTCCATTCCACCGGATGCAACCGGTAGCAACCGTTCGTGATGTGGGTCGTGCCGATGTTTTTGCTGGCAGGCAGCAGATTTTCCATCCGCTGCGGAATCAATGCGCCGAGCGGAATCTGAAATGGCAACGAGCCGACATCAATGTAGTTGTTCCCTGCCCCTTCCTGTCTTGATGACGGGTGCAGGTCAATTCGGTAATAACCAATGCCGACCGAATCCGAAAACGTTTCGGCGTAAACCTGCCCCGGTCGCGAAGCTTCAGCAACGTGTTGTTCCCGGATGGTGAATTCGGCTTTGATGCGGCGCGATTCGCGAATGTAAGGCATTTTGGCCAAGCCGTCAGTCGTGCCGGTCACATCGCCGCGCAAACGCAACCCTTTCCAACCCAGGCCGCCATCTGGTCGCGGCGCTTCGGTTTGCAGCCAGTAAAAAAACGAAAGGCTCAGTTCCCCGGCCTGCCGGATGTGTTTGGCACGCGTCGTTTCGTCGGCTTCAGCAATATCGCCAAGCAGGTAATCCAGCATCGGCACATTCATCAAGCTGATGTCACCAGCGTAAAACCCCGGCGTGAAGTTCGCGCGGTCAAGAATGCGGCGGTACGTCCACAATCCGGCGAAGGCTTTGGCAGGTTCGCCGTGAGGATGAAAGTGATAGGCGTGCGGCGTCATCAGTCTGGGATGCGTAATTTCCCAACTCAGCAACCGCCCCGGCCAGGCCGGTTCGAGTCGAGGTGTGTAATCGCGCCAGAACTGGTAATTGGCGGGCCGATCAATCGTGTGATCTTCGCCTTCGCGATAATCCATCGCGAAGCACACTGAAAATGCCTGCACGTTGTCCGGCTGCGCTTCGGCGGCGGCGCTGGGTTCGCCGGTTTCGGAATGCGCTTCGGCACCAGTGACGTACTCAGTTCCGGTCAACGGCAACAAATCGCCAAGCTCGGTCGCGTCCAAAAAGTAATCGGCAGTGATGCTGCGCGTTTTGCCGCCACGCAAGTCCAGCAAGGTCACGGCGCGCACGCGGTCGCCAGCGGTTTCCGCGCTGATTGGCCGATGTTCAGTCAGCAAGAAAATTTGCCCGTTGCTCAGATAAGGCGCGAGCATGGCGTTCAAAATAGCCAGCGCCACGCGCGGTTCGTGACAAAGCGGCGACACCCAGCCGTTGCCTGGATTCAGCAAAGGGTTCGCTCGCGCGGCTTCGGTCAGCGGGTAATTCCGCCGGTAATACATCCGCACGCCTTCGCGAAAGCTACGGTAAGACGCCGTACAACCAAACTTTTCGATCCAGCCGTGTTCATCCGGCGGCACGGCTTGCGAGGTCAGTTGCCCGCCAATCCAATCGGATTCTTCCGTCAAAATGGCGCGCCGGCCCGCGCGCGCCACTGCCAACGCCGCCGCGCAGCCGCCCACGCCGCCGCCCACAATCAACACATCCGTTTTCAGTTCTTTCATCGGTTCAACCTCCGCGCCGCAGTGAACAATGATTTCGGCGGATGGTCAAATTGATCGCTTTCGCGCGCGCGGCGAAGTCTGTTAGTGTGACGCCTTCAAAAAAAGCATTCCTATAAACAGGTTGGTGAAGAGTTATGACGTCGCTGAAACCCAAAAAAATCGGTGTCATCATTGGCCCGCAAAAGCCCGAAGCCTGGGCCGTGCTGCGCGATTTGCAGGCGTGGTCTGAAAGTCGCGGCATCGAATTGAAAGCCCGCGTGGTCAAGGAAACCGCGCGACTGCTGCAATGCGCGCTGCTGGCCGAAAGCAACGGCCAATTGGCCGAAGACCTGGATTTACTAGTCACGCTGGGCGGCGACGGCACCATG
>CAZRXE010000386.1:0-2843 GCA_964603695.1 uncultured Heliomicrobium sp. | reverse complement strand
GCAAATCACTTTGCATTCTTGATATTTCGGATGGATTCCTTCTTTCACTTTCGCACTCTCCTTGTAACTGAAATAAATTTCCCGCAATGAATCGGTAAACAGCCCTCAGCAGCGGCTCCATGTCGGGAACGATGTAATTATGCCTGCTGATGGGAAGCGGGGAAGGTAGCCGAAGGTTTCCGGCTCTGTCAAGCAGGCTACCCGCCGATGATGCCCGCCACGCCGCAGCGCAGGCAACGATAGAGAGTTCCGGCGCGTTCGGGGAAAACCTGCACGCGCGCCGCGCCGCAAACGTGCTCGACCTGCACTTCAAACAGCGTGTAATACTGATCGTCGCTCAATTCCAACAGTGCGTCGAAAATCGCCTGCTCGGCCATCGTGTTGCGATCTACGGCCTGAAAGAAGTCCAGTTCGTAATCGCTGTATTCGCCCTCAGTGTATCCATTGTTCATGGTTGCTCCTTGTTTGCTGAAAAAGACTTGGTTTGGCGGCCTTGCGCGCGGCTTTTATACTACGGCGCGTTTGGCAATCAAAAGGAGAGTTCCGCAATGTCCATCGTCGTTCAAGCTTTTTCCGATTACGTCTGTCCATACTGCTATCTGGGCGAAGCGATTTTGCAACGCGCCGCCGCCGCCACCGGCGCGGAAGTCGTTCACCGCGCGTATCAATTAAGCGAATCCGGCGCGCCGCCGCCTAATGCTCAGCGATTGCCCGATGCGCAGCGCCTGAAAGCCACTTGGGAAAACACAATTTATCCGATGGCTGCAAAGCTAGGCGTTGAAATTCGGCAGCCCTCGCATTCGCCGTCTACCCGACAGGCGCACGAGGCCGCTGCGTGGGCGCGCCGGCAAGGATGTTTTGAAAGCTTTCACGCCAAACTTTTCCGCGCTCATTTTGTGGAAGACAAAGACCTCAGCGAACTCAGCGTGCTCAAGGAAATTGCCTGGCAATCCGGCTTGAATCCGGCGGAACTTGAAAAGGTTTTGGCGGAAGACCGAACGGCTGAAGATGTAGACGAAGACTTGTTGATCGCTCAAACCTACAGCGTCAACTTCGTGCCGACTTTTGTTCTTTCCGGCCATCTGCTGCGCGGCGTTCAGGAAGAGGCGATGTTAGTCAAAGTCATCGAATTGGCGGGCGCAGGGAAACTTGATGCTGAAACGCGCAAGCTGCCGCATTTGCCTGTGACGATTACGCGCCGTTAAGCCAGTCCGGTCATGCTCAGGGCTAGCAGCAACGCGCGTTTATAACCCAGTTCGCGTCCGGCGGGGTCATACCATTCGCTTAGCCTGTGGGAATCGCTGGATTGGCCGCCGACGCCGATGGTGACGGCGGGGACTTTCAAACTGATGGGAATGTTGGAATCGGTGGAGGCGCGGTTGAGGATCGGCGTGACGCCCAGGTGGCGGGAAGCTTCGACGGCCGTTCGCACCAGCAAGGCATCGCGCGGCGTTTCGCCCGAAGGCCGGTTGCCGATCAAGCGGACTTCGGCTTTGAGCTTTCGCCCGGAAGCCGCGCGCAAAACGTTTTCATCCACTACTGCGCGGTGAATGGCGGCCAGCAAGTACTCTTCCATCCGCGACAATTCGACTTCCGCCGACGAACGCAGATCAACATCCATCGCCGCCGTTTGCGGGATGACGTTGACGGATTCGCCGCCTTCGATGCGTCCGATGTTGTAAGTCGTGCGCGGTTCCGCCGGCGCGTGGTAATCGGCCATTCGCGCCACGGCGCGGCCCAGCGCATGAACCGGATTGACGACGCCGAAATCTCCCCAACTGTGGCCGCCTGGGCCTTCCATCGTGATGCGATAACGGCGCGAACCCAACGCCTGATGCGTAATGAAATCCACGCCGGGGCCGTCGAAAGAAACAAAAGCCGACACTCGTCCTGCCAGCTTGCCTTCGGCGAATAAATGCCGGACTCCGCGCAAATCCCCCTCGCCTTCTTCGCCGACTGTGGCGACGAAAGCGACGCTTCCGCGCGGTTTGATCTGTCCGGCGTTCATTGCTTGAATCAAACCAATCAGCGCCGCCAATCCCGCGCAGTTGTCCGCGATGCCCGGCGCGCACAAACGCGAACCGACGCGACGCACCGCGACATCCGTGCCTTCGGGGAATACTGTGTCCAAATGTGCCGACAGCACCAGCAAGGGCTGTTCATTTTGGCCGCGATAAAAGCCTATGACGTTGCCTTCGCTGTCGGTGTGAACGTCGGCCAGGCCGAGTTCATTGAAGCGCGCGGCCAGATAGCGTCCGCGTTCCTGCTCTTTGAAAGGCGGCGCGGGAATTTCGCAGATGCGTATGTGCTCTGCCGTGAAGCGGGAAGCCGACGTATCCACGAACTCAAAGGCTTTCAGCACGCGCTCTTCGCGCAACAGTTCGGCAATGGAAGGGGAACGAAAGCGGTCGGCAAACGAAAGGATTAATGCGGGCATGGAACTTCTCCAGAAGTGATGAAAAGAAAGAGGCCGGATTGTTTCGTTCGACCGAAAAAATTGCAAACCCGTGCTGATGCCGGGCCGCAGGTTCTTTGTTGGAAGTCTGTCCTGCTGTTTAATTGCGGTTTTTGCGCGCGTAATAGCCTCGGCGAGTGCGAACGCTTAGCAGCGGTTTCGACACGCGGACTTCCAGCGTGCGCCAGCGTCCGTCGTATTTTTCGTTCGAGGATTCGTAAGTCAGGGTGTATTGATTTCGTAATTCTTCCGCCGCTTTGGCAAAGGCTTCGCGCAGCGTCGCGCCGCCGGCGGAATTGAAAAACCTACCGCCGGTTTTGGCCGCCATTTCCTTCAAAATTTCCAGTCCGCCGTCGCGCGCAGCCGTGCGATAAACCGCTGCGTCGGT
>CAZRXE010000385.1:0-4147 GCA_964603695.1 uncultured Heliomicrobium sp. | reverse complement strand
AACGATTTCAATTCCCTTTCAAGACGCTTTTCTCATCCGGGTGTAAGTTCCCGCCGTATGAATCACGCGGGCACGCGGAATTTACGTGTCCGCAATTTTCGGAAAGGGAAAAGTTATGGACAAATTCAAAAAAAGCATTCTGTTCTTATTCGTGATGTTCGGCTTGCCGGCGATGCCCGCTTGGGCGCAGCACGAACATCATACGCCGACTGTTAGCGAACCGGCGAAGCTCATACCCGGTTTGAGCGAACTCAATCATCCGGTCACCACGCAAAACGCCGAAGCCCAGAAGTTTTTCAATCAAGGCTTGGCGCTGATCTACGGGTTCAACCACGAAGAGGCCAAGCGTTCCTTCGAGCGCGCGGCGCAACTCGACCCGAAACTGGCCATGGCGCATTGGGGCATCGCGCTCGCCGTCGGGCCGAATTACAACGAATCCGATGTTGATCCGTCGCGTTTGCTCGCCGCCGACCGCGCGCTGGAAAAAGCGCAGGAACTTGCCGGCGGCGCTTCGGAAAAAGAGCGCGCCTACATCGCCGCGCTGGCCAAACGCTTTCAACTGAAAACCGATCTGAAAAAATGCGCCGTGGATTACAAAGACGCGATGGCGACGCTCCACAAACAGTTCCCCGAAGACGTAGACGCGGCAGTGCTTTACGCCGACAGCTTGATGAACCTGACGCCGTGGCAATTGTGGGACAAGGACGGCAAACCCGCGCAAAGCACTGCGGAAATCGTGGCGGTGCTGGAATCGGCGATCAAACGCGATCCTAACCACATTGGCGCAAACCACCTTTACATTCACGCCGTCGAAGCCTCGAAAACGCCCGGACGCGCGCTGACAAGCGCGGAAAAGCTGGGCAAGCTGGCTCCAGCCGCAGGCCATCTGGTTCACATGCCTTCGCATATTTACATCCGCACGGGCGATTACGCCGAAGCGGCCAAGGCAAATGAAGCCGCCGCCAGAGTGGATTTGGAATACATCCGGCGAACAGGCGTGCAGGGCATGTACCCGGCGATGTATTACAGCCACAACCTGCATTTTCTGGTCGAATCCTACAACCGTGCTGGCGATTACGAACGCGCGGTGGACGCGGCGCGCCGACTGGCGGAAAACGTCAGCGGCCACATCAAGATGATGCCAATGCTGGAAGGCTTTTTGCCGTCTGTGATGTTCGTGCAGTTGCGCTTTAATCGTTGGGACGAAGTGTTGAAACTGCCGGAGCCTTCCGCCGAGATGCCCATCACGCGCGCCTTGTGGCATTATGGTCGAGGCGTGGCGCTGGCTGGCAAAGGGCAAATTGCCGAATCCGAAAAGGTTCGGCAAACGTTGGCCGCAATGGCCAGACAGATGCCCGGCGAAACGCCCTTCGGGTTGAACACCGCCGCCAGCGTCTTGAAAATCGCAGAACCCGCGCTTGATGCGCGTATCGCGGCGGCCAAAGGCAATCACAAATTGGCGGTCGAACATTGGCGCAAAGCCGTCACCGCGCACGATGCGCTAAATTACGACGAACCGCCGGGCTGGTATTACCCAACGCGCGAATCGCTGGGCGCGGCGCTGCTCGCGGCAGGCAATGCCGCCGAAGCCGAAAAGGTTTTCCGCAAGGATTTGCAAGATAATCCGCGCAACGGCCGCTCGCTGTTCGGTCTGGCTGAAAGCTTGAAAAAACAAGGCCGCACGCAGGCCGCGCAACAAACCCAACGCGAATTTGAAACGGCGTGGAAAAACGCCACGACCAAACTGAGAATTGAAGACTTGTGACGAGAAGGTGGGACAGGCTGAAGCCTGTCCCACGCTCTATAAGGAGTAACAATGCTTAAACGAATGGTGTTTTCGATTTTGGTTTTGATGGTCTCCGCTGTTTTGGCGGTCGGACAGGCAAAAACACAAGCTCCGGCAACGCAGCCGCAGGCGGCGAAACCGGCATCAGGCCCGCCGGCCAAACAGATCAAACGCGACGAGGTTTATTTCAGCATCGGGCGTCGAGTCAACGAAGCCGCCGGTGACGCTCAAATCAGCGCCGTCGTGGCCGAAGTGGACGGCGTGATCGAAGTCGCAGGCATCACTTACCGCGAAGACGGTAAAGCCGAAGTGAGCGTCAAAGAACGTGCGCCGTCCAACGCCTCTTCCACTAACAAATCCATCAAACTGCTTTTCGCTCCACCGGCGAGCGGCGATAAATGGACGTGGGAACAATTCGAGGACAACCGACGGCTTTATCCTGTGGACAGGCTCTTTCCCTACGCCAAAACCGAATTGGCCAAGCGCAAGCAAAATACCACCGCCACCTGGAGCGCCTTTCTGGCAACCATCACGCGGCAGGGCGAATCGGCAAGCAAAGTACTGGACACGGTCAAGGTGCTTCTCAAAACCGAGTTGCCGCAAGCCGCCGCCGTCACCGCCGCGCGCACTGCGCTGGTCGAAGCGATGAAGGAAAACAAGTTCGATGAAACCATCGAAGCTTACAACGCGCTTTCGGCGCAGACCGAAACCATTCTGGCTCTAAGCGACACCTATCCCGACCTGAAAGCCAATGACGCTTATTTGCGGTTGCTGGAAGAATTCAAAAACAGCGCGAATACGACGAACGCTCACCGCAAGAATTACGTACAGGCCGTCGAATCGTACAATGAATCGCTGATCCGCTTGCCCTACGGTCTGGTCGCCTACGGGCTGCAATTCACCAAGATCGAACCCAAGCTGACGGCGGAGTAATCAATCGCAAACCCAGGGAGATACAATATGAGCGATCAACCGAACGATCCGAATCAACACATTGTGCCGACGTCCGCACCTCAACATTCCGGCAACCGCGCCGCTGAAACACTGGACGACATTGCTTCGACTATCCGCGACCTGTTCAATCGCGTGCCGGACACCGTCAACAAAGCTGTCGAACGCGCCTTGAACGTTCGCGACACCACCGTCCTGGTTCGTCTGAGCGACGCTTCTTCGGACGCAATTGACACACTGGTTTCGGCGGGTATTTTCAAAAGCCGCGCCGAAGCGTCGGCGTTCCTGATTGATGAAGGCATCAAGGCGCAAAGCGCACTGTTCCAACGCATTCAAGATAAGCTCAGCGAAATCGAAAAGCTGCGCAACGAATTGCGCCACAGTGTTGCCGAATAAGCATTGAATCAAACAATCCGACTTCAACAAGCCGCGCGAGGAAGTTTTAGCCGACTTTCTCGCGCGGCTTCGTACCGTTGGGATTCGTAAAAGCTTCACCTCTTCAAACCACACCATGCGATTACTGGTAGCGATGGCGCATCCTGACGATGCTGAAATTCTGATCGGCGGGACGTTGTTTCATCTGAAATCTCTCGGCTGGGAACTCGGCATCATCACGATGACCAGCGGCGATTGCGGTTCGGCCACGCACACGCGCGAAGAGATTTCGCGCATCCGCTACGCCGAAGCCAAAGCGGCGGCGGATTTTCTGGGCGCTTGTTACGAGTGCGTCGGGTTGATGGATGTGGAGATTTTCGCCAACGCTGAAAACCAGCGTCGCGTTGTCGAATTGATGCGCCGGTTTAACCCGGATGTCGTTATCACACATTCGCCGGTGGATTACATGGTGGATCACGAAGTGACTTCGCGGCTGACACGCGCGGCCTGCTTCGCGCTTTCGATGCCGCTCTATCAAACACGGCAAATCGCGCCTGCCGCGCCAACCACGAAAACGCCCGCCTTGTATTACGCCGATCCGGTCGAAGGAATTGATCTCGCGGGCGAACGCCTCCGTCCGCATTTTTACGCGGACATCGCCGTAACCATCGAAGACAAAAAGCAAATGCTCAGTCGCCACGCGTCGCAGCGCGAATGGCTGCGCGCGCATCACGGCGTGGACGAATACTTGAATCAAATGGCTCGTTGGGCGGCGAAGTATGGCGAAGAGTGCGGCTGCGCTTTCGCCGAAGGCTTTCGCCAGCATCTGGGCCACGGTTATCCGCACGAGCCTGTGCTGCAAGGCGCGCTCGGCTCACACCTTAAATCAAAAACATAAAACAAGGAGAATTCATCAATGAGTCAGTTGAACGTAGGCATTGTCGGCCTGGGCTGGGTGGCCGGAGCGCACATCGCAGCCTTCAATAAAATTCCCGGCGCGAAAGTCACCGCCGTCTGTTCGCGCCGCGACCTGGA
>CAZRXE010000384.1:0-3327 GCA_964603695.1 uncultured Heliomicrobium sp. | reverse complement strand
GCGCGCGCCCCTCGTTCCAAAGCTGATAAATTCGCCGTTCGTGCTTGGGAACGCCCCGCACGACGAAGACATCCGGCGCAAAACGTTTTTTCGGATTGCCTTCTTCGTAATAGAGCAAAAGGTTGCCGGAGACATAAACCTGCGGGTCTTCCAGAAAGAAGATTTCCAGTTCTTCGATCAACTCCGCCATCAGGTTACGATGCACATCGGTTTCGGCCATTGGCTTGCCATCACTTTCGGGATAGATGATCTCTTGCGGACGGGCTTTCGTTTGCAGACTCATAAACTCACCTCTGACGCGATTATCCTTCGGCTGGGCAAGACCGTGCAATCATCTCCAAGAATGTGGCGCGAATGTGGCGAATGTCAGGAACACGATGTTTGACGCTCTTCCGTTTCGGGTGCTATAGAACCGGCTTCCCACATCCAACCGGCTCGTAAGCCCTATTTGCAGCAAGGAACGATTACCATGTCTTCATCTCTGACAATCGAAATCAAACGACAAGTGCTCGCGCTGGTGCGCGACAATTTCGCCCTGGAACTGGACGACGTTATTTCCGAAATTCCGCCGAAAACAGAACTCGGCGATCTGGCGTTTCCGCTGGCTTTCGATCTGGCCAAACGCATCAAAGCCGCCACCGGCGAAAAGAAAAATCCGCGCGAAATCGCAACCAAACTGGCTGACGGTCTGAAAACCGTTCCCGGCGTCGCGCGCGTTGAAATCGCGGGGCCGGGTTATCTGAACGTGTTCTTCAACCGCGCCGAAATGTTCTCTCAGCTAGCCAATCCGCAATCCGCAATCCGAAATCCGCAATCGGGAAAGCTGATTGTCGAACACACTTCGATCAATCCGAACAAAGCCGCGCACATCGGTCACGTGCGCAATTCGGTGTTAGGCGATACGACGGCGCGCATTTTGAAAGCGACTGGCGAGACGGTCGAAATTCATAATTACATTGACAACACAGGCGTGCAGGTGGCCGACGTGGTTGTCGGCTTTATGCACCTGGAAAACAAATCACTTGCCGACATCAAAGCCATCGCCGAACGCCCGGTCACACAACGCGAAGATAACTTCGATTACTACTGCTGGGATTTGTATTCGCGCGTCGGCCAGTGGTACGAGGAAGACAAAACCCGCCTGCAAATTCGCGCGCAAACCCTGCACGACATCGAAGCAGGCGACAACGCCACCGCCGAAATTGGCGAATACATTTCTTCGCGCATCGTGGATTGCCATTTGGAAACAATGGCGCGTCTAGACATCAGCTACGACCTGCTGGCGCGCGAAAGCGAAATCCTGCACCTGCATTTCTGGGCGCACGCTTTTGAAAAACTGAAAGCGAGCGGCGCAATCGTCTTTGAAACCGAAGGCCGGAATAAAGGCTGTTGGGTGATGCGCGCTGAAGAGGGACGGGGAGACGGGGAGACCAGGGGACAGGGAGAGGCGGAGAGTGAGCATGACGCGGACAAAATCATTGTTCGGTCGAATGGGACTGTGACTTATACGGGCAAGGACATTGCTTATCACTTGTGGAAGCTGGGCAAGCTGGGTTTGGATTTTCATTACCGTTTGTTGCGGCACGATCACCACGGGCGCGAGGTCTGGATAACGACCGGCGATGAAAGCTCGGCTGCGGCGCAACATCCGCCGTTCGGCAACGGCACGGCGTTTTTGAACGTGATTGACGTGGGGCAATCCTATCCGCAAGCCAACGTCAAAAAAGGCGTGATTGCGATAGATCACGACGAGCGCGTTGCGCGCAGTGCGCACCTGGCTTATGAAAAAGTCACGTTGACGCCCGCCGCTGCGGTTGAACTCGGAACGGAGCTTTCCGAAGCCGACCAGCAACGCCAGCAAATCGGCATGTCCGGGCGCAAAGGCCTGGGCGTGAAAGCCGACGATCTAATTGATCGGCTGGAAACAAAGGCGCTGGCCGAAGTGCAATCGCGCAACGCCGATTTGCCGGAAACTCAGCAGCGGAGAATCGCGCGGCAAATCGCCGTCGCCGCGCTACGCTACTTCCTGCTGAAATACACGCGCACTTCGATCATCGCTTTCGATTTTGAAGAAGCCCTGAAGTTTCGCGGTGAAACCGGGCCTTACCTGCAATATTCCGTGCGCCGTTTGAGCAATATCTTCACAGAACTGGGCCGTCCGGCGGAAGACGTTCGCCATGACTTCGCGCAGTTGTCGGCGGAAGACGTTGCCGCACAGTTCGCGGGCGAAGCCGGCGATGTGCTGTGGTCCCTGGTCTACTTCGCTTCGCGGCTGGAAGAGATCGTGCAACTGTCGGCCAATGCGTTTGAACCTACGCACGTGGCGAAATATGCGTTTCAACTGGCCGATCAGTTCAACACGTTTTATCAGGACAAACGATTCCACATTCTGAAAGAGTCTGACGCCAAGCGGAAAACCGTGCTGCTGCTGGCGGTGGACGTTGTTCGGCAAAAACTGGCGCAGGCGCTCTCGCTGTTGGGTATTGAAGTACCGGAGAAAATGTAACGATGTCAGCAAAAGAGATCGAAAAGTTATTGGAAGAAGCACTGCTTAACGACGGCCCTATGGCGCAGGCGCTGTTTGACTACGAATTTGAAGAAGAAGATCTGGAGGAGTTGAAGACTTCTTTGATCGAAGACGATGATGATTATCTGTTCGCCGTCACTGAAAACACCGGCGATGTGGCCATGGTGCTGATTGAAAAATCAGGACAAGTGCATGCCAATGAGCAGGCACGCGAAAAACTCAAAGAACATTGGCAATCTGCCTATAAGCGCAATTTGAAACTGATGATTCCAGATTTCGCGCAGCAGTTAAGCGCCGGAGAATTACCAATCAACGGCGTCAAGATTGCGCGTTCATCAATACGCTCATCAAAGTCGCAGTGAATAAGCGGCGCACTTTTCAACTGGAAAGAGAAACCATGAACCGAATTCGACGCATTCCTTTTGTTCTTTTTGCACTGTTGCTCGCCGCGCAGGTCTTCGCGCAGCAGGCGGCCAGACAGGCGGATTCAAGCCTGCTGACGCTGGACACGATTTTCAGCTACGGGGCCAGGTCGCTTGGCTGGCATCAGTGGCAAGCCGACGGCAGCGGTTATTTGATGCTGGAGCCTTCGTCAGCAAATCGAGGCGCATTGGATTTGGTTCGGTATGACGCCGCTTCGGGCGCGCGGACAGTGTTGGTGGCGGCGCAGAGCTTGATCCCTGCCGGAGCGCCTTCTCCGCTCGTGATCGAAGAATTCACCTTGAGCGCCGACAACAAACGCTTGCTGATCTTCACGAATTCCGCGCGCGTCTGGCGCTCGAATACGCGCGGTGATTACT
>CAZRXE010000383.1:0-2587 GCA_964603695.1 uncultured Heliomicrobium sp. | reverse complement strand
TGGTGAATCGTGAATTCATTGCCAACATGCCGCTCAGTGGACGCACCCTGCAATCGCTCTTTGATTTGACACCGGGCGTGTTGCGGTCAGCGGGAATCGAAGGCGGCCAGTTTGTCGTCAACGGCCAGCGCGCCGACGCCAACTACTTTACGGTGGACGGCGTGGGCGCGAATGTGAACATCTCCGCTCTACCAACGGCTATCGGCATTGCGGGACAACTACCTTCGCTCAGCGCCTCGAACACTACGCACACGCTGGTTTCGCTGGATGCGTTGCAGGAATTCAAGATTCTGACTTCGACGTATGCGCCGGAATTTGGCCGCACGGCCGGCGGACAGGTTTCGCTGGTCACGCGCTCCGGCACGAACCAATTCACCGGCTCGGCTTATAACTATTGGCGCAACGAAGTGCTGGAAGCGAACGATTGGTTTGCCAATCGCAACCGCATTCGCCGCCCGCCAACGCGGCAGAATAACTTTGGCGGCGTGTTTGGCGGTCCGGTGTTATTGCCGGGCTATGACGGGCGCAATCGCACCTTTTTCTTTGCTTCCTACGAAACGCTAAGGCTGCGGCAGCCGCAGGTCGCCAACACGATCGTGCCGTCACTGACGACACGCCGCAATGCGATCCCCGCGATGCAGGCGATTCTAAACGCCTATCCATTGCCGACTGGCGCGGATGTTACCGCTGGCGGTGTTGCCGGAGCAGGCGCAGTTTACGCAACGAGCTACACTGATCCCACCAATCTCGACTCCTTGAGTTTGCGGGTAGATCACCAGTTCAATCGCGCCGGAACGCTCTTTGGCCGTTTCAGCAATGCGCCGTCCAACACCATCCAACGAACCTTTGGCATGTCGAATCCACGTAGGACACAGCGCAACACGCGCAGTTACACCATCGGACACACGTGGACAGCGCCTTCGCTGGCGCACGAATTTCGCGCGAATGTGACGCAAGCCAGTGGCTGGTCTGATTCAAAACTGGATAACAGAGCGGGGGCAGTGCCCGCGCCTGATTCGGCTTGGTATCCGGCCTTTGCCAATTCGCAAAATGCCGGGATGACGTTTCAGGTGAATTTCGGGGCGGAAATCCCTTCGCTCACGGCGGGGCTGACATCTGACAACGCCACGCGACAACTCAATATCGTAGACAGCTTGCAACTTAATCGAGGCGCGCACTCAATCAAATTCGGTGTGGATTACCGCCGACTCGATATTGATTTCCGCGTCAACACCAGTATCAGCCCGAACTTCCCAACGATTGCCAATTTACTGGCAGGCTTTGTCCCGGCGTATTCGGTCACGGCACGTCAACCGGGCATCAGCCCAATTATTCAAAATACTTCGTTGTATGCGCAGGACACCTGGCGCGCGCGCAATCGCCTGACATTGACTTATGGCATGCGATGGGAACTCAATCCACCGCCGAGCGAAGCCAATAGCAAGCAGTTGACGACTTTGGTGAATGCGAACGATCCAGCTCAATTTGATTTTGATACGTCTGGCCGGTCGTTCTACCCGATGCGCTATGGCAATGTCGCGCCGCGCGTTGGAGCCGCCTATCAACTGGTGCAAAGTGCGAAATGGGGAACGACGTTGCGCGGCGGCGCGGGGTTGTATTACGACCTCGGCACTTCGGTCGCGTTGCAGGGTTATGAAGGCTATCCCTATCGCATCACGGTGAATTACGCCAACGTGCAATTTCCGCCCGCTTCAGCCGCTGCCGTAGTTTTGCCGACTTTCCGCACGACGCCGCCGTATACCACCTCTTATGGTTTCGCGCCGGATTTTGTCTCTCCGCGCACCATTCAATGGAACTTTACAGTTGAGCAGGGATTGGGCGCACGCCAAAACATTTCCATCGCGTATGTCGGCGCGACTGGTCGTAAATTGAACCGCTCCGAAGCGTATACTCGCCCGAATACGCGCTTTGGCGACACCGTTGTCATCACGCGCAACGAGGGACTCTCCGATTACCATTCATTGCAATTCCAATTTCAACGTCGGCTGGCCGCCGGATTGCAGGCCAGCGCGCAATATACGCTTTCTCGTTCCGAGGATACCGCTTCAACCGGAGCAGTCATCACCAACGTCCCCGTCATATTTGCGGAAGCCGCCGCCAGTCGCGCATTTTCGGATTTCGACGTGCGCCACAACTTTGCCGCCGCCATCAGCTATGACCTGCCGCGTTTGCGTTCCGGCGCTCGTTTTTGGCAGGCATTGCTTTCCGGCTATTCCCTGGACACCTTGCTCAAAGGCCGCAGCGCCACGCCCGTCAATGCCACCGGACGATCGCTGACCACGCCCTTTAACGGCGCCTTGCGCCCGAATCTGGTGCCGGGAGTTCCATTGTATCTGGATGACCCCAACGTGCCGGGCGGCAGACGATTTAACGTCGCAGCCTTTGCGCTGCCCGCTGTCGGCGTGCAGGGGAATGCGCCGCGCAATTTGTTGCGTGGGTTTAGTGCTCGGCAAATTGACATCGCGATGCGGCGCGAAATCGCGTTGCGGGAACGCCTGAAATTGCAGTTTCGCGTCGAATTCTTCAACGTTTTCAACACGCCGAATTTCTTCAATCCGAGCGGCGC
>CAZRXE010000382.1:0-2927 GCA_964603695.1 uncultured Heliomicrobium sp. | reverse complement strand
GATGTATCAACGCTACAGTTCCGCCGATAACACCATACAGGAAGCTCAAACCCGCGCGACCAACGCCGAAGCCGAGTTGCAAACAGTCAAAAAAGAACTAGCCGACAAAAACGCCATTTTGGAAAGAAACTCCGCGACGGTCGCCAAACAAAATGCCACGATTCAAAACATCGTTCCCAAAATGCTGAGCCGTTCGGCTTCTGAGGCGGAACTGGCGGAGTTGGCCAATGCCATTTATAACCAGAACGGCCACGTCATACAGGTTCCGGGCATTCCGCCCAACGAAGTCTTGCGCAGTTTTCGCTACCGCGGCGACGGGCGCCCGAACAAATACACCATTGTTCCCGGGCTACTGGACGGCAAATGGGTCATCTATTCCGTACTGGTAAAAAATCAGGAAGACAAATGAAATCTGGCGGACCGACCAACGGCTCCGGCTCGCCATCGCAATCATCAAGTAAAACTTCGTGGCCTTCTCAGGCCGTGTTTTAAGGAAGGAGCATTACTCTTGTCGAAAACTCGTGACGGCAAAAAGAAAGCGCACGGCTATGTTCCCAAAACAGCCGCCGCCCAAAACAAAAGCCAATCCGGCGATAAGGTCAATCTGAGTCTGGGACTGGCCATCATCGTCGTGATCGTCGGTTTCGCCGCGTATTACTTCTGGCCGGCAGGCCGCGGCAACGAAATCAAAACCGCCTCCGGTTTGAAGTACGTTGACCAGGTCGTTGGCACTGGCGACAGCCCTTCGCCCGGTAAGGAAGTAACGGTGAACTACACAGGCATGTTGGAAAACGGAACCAAATTCGATAGCTCCGTGGATCCATCATTCGGCCACGTCCAACCATTCAAATTCAACATCGGCCTGGGCAGCGTCATCAAAGGATGGGACGAAGGCGTGATGTCCATGAAAGTCGGCGGCAAGCGTCGCCTGATTATTCCGTCGGAACTCGGCTACGGCCCCGCCGGTTCGCCGCCGAAGATTCCTCCCAATTCAACGTTGATTTTTGATGTCGAATTGCTTGGCGTGAAGTAGCAAATAGTTCGATCCCGGATGCTGTGGCATTCGGGATCGCTTTTCCTCACAGGACGCCCCAATGCTCGAAAATCTAAATTTCCTGACCCTAGCAGTCTTCGCGCCGATTCTGGTGCTGGTCGGCATTCTTGGTTTCGTCATCCCGCCCAACAAAAGCCTGACCAGCGGCGCGGCACCATACAACATCTTTCATCTGTTCTTCGGAGTCGTCGGAGCCATCATCGTCATGGTAGGCCACGAAGACGCGGTTCGCGCTTTCAACATCGGCTTCGGTTTGATTGACCTGTATCAGGCTGTTGCCAGCTATGCCAATCTATTTCCCAAGCAATACTTCAAATGGACGCGCGTGGACGACATTCTGCACATCGTTGTCGGCGCGCTGCTGGTGCTAATAGGCATTTTCGGTCAGTAACCCATTCACCAAACACAACTCGGCGGAATCTGAATCCGACTTTTATTTGACGCAGGGTCTATTCATTTTCGGACTTGCGACAAGGTTTTTAATAGCGAAACGTCACAACCAATGTGTTTGTCAATGTCTCATCGTTTCGTTGATGGGAACTCGCGTTTCGCTGGCGAAAATGAATAGACCCTATATTTGACGCCGCAAGCCGGAAAGGTTCACCAGTAAATAGCCGGCACTCGCCGGCATCACGTCTGAAATCCAATCAGCATGCCTGGTCGTAGTTAAGGCCAAACATCAGGCAAGCAGCAAGCAGGCGCGCCTGATGTTTGCTGTTTCAATCCGACATCTCCTGGAGCTAATTGAATGAAACCCGAATTTGACCGCTACATCTCTGTCTCCGCGAAAATCGAAACCAAGGATATCGACTGGGAAGAAGCCAGACACATTGGATTGACCGAAGACGAAAAATTCGTGCTGACCTATTTCTCCGACATCGAAAGCCAAACCATTCGCTATTTGCGAATGCTGCTGCAAATGAAGATCGCCTTCAAACCCGAAGTCTCGGCTTTTCTGACAACCTGGAATTACGAGGAGTTCTTTCACGGTTACGAGCTGGCGAATTTGCTGGCTGCCTGCGGGCATCCGCTGGAAGAAAACCGCGTCGAAAAAGTGAAAAGCCGCGCGCGATTCAATGAATGGCTGGAAATGTTGTTCGCGCCGCTACTCTCAAAAATTTTCTATCATCAATTCCCCGCCGTGTATCTATCCTTCGGCGCAATTCAGGAAATGACGACCTTGCGCGGATACGAACGCCTGCACGGGTTGACGCGCAATCCGGCGCTCAAAACCTTGTGCGAACGCATCGCCAAACAAGAACGCAGGCATTTTGCCTGGTATTTCAATCACGCGCGGGAATTGCTGGAAAAATCCCAGGGATCGCGATTGCTGACGCGCTGGCTATTGAAATTCAACTGGGTTCCGGTCGGCGCAGGCGTCAAAACGCCGCCCGAAGTCAAACGCCTTTTCACATCCATCTTTCCGGGCGAAGCCGGACGCAAACTCGTCAAGGAAGTAGATACCAAAATCTCTTCCCTGCCCGGCCTGGAAGGACTCCAATTGATGGAACCATATTTCGAGCGACTGGGCGCGATCTAAATCCTACCTGATTCGATCATTGAAGAGCGTCCATTGGAAGCGTGTTCCATTGGCCGCTCTTCAATCCCCCCCGACAAAAACGACGTTTCAGCCCCTTCCAACTCGCCTTTTTGATACGGTTTTGCCGGTTTGACAAAGCCACTATGCGCCCGTATAGTGCGCGCTTCGTTTTCAGCCACACAATTAGTTGTGGTATCTCGTCAAGCATCGTCGGATGCGTCCCAAGGCGGTAAAATCTTTCCATGCTCAGAATCGAAAAACTTTTCCTGCAAGGGTTCAAATCGTTCAATGACCCGACCGAACTCATTTTTGACGAAGAAGGCATCACCGCTG
>CAZRXE010000381.1:0-15261 GCA_964603695.1 uncultured Heliomicrobium sp. | reverse complement strand
GCGGGCGAAGTCCGCTTCGGCAACGGGCTGCAAGGGCTGCCGCCGCAAATCGGCCAGCGCGTGCGCGCGCGCGAATACCGTTACGGCGGCGGCGCAGAAGGCAACGTCCCGGCCAAAGCCATCTCGAAGCTGGTCGAATTTCCCGATGTCAAAGTCGTCAATCCGTTGCGCGCGCAGGGCGGCGGCGAGCCGGAATCCATCCGCGACGCGCTCAGCCGCATTCCGGGCGAATTGCGCCGCCGCGACCGCGCCGTCACCGCCACGGACTTTCAGGAACTGGCGCTGATGACGCCCGGCGGCAGCGTCGGACGCGCCGAATGCCTGCCGCGCTTTCATCCGCCGAGCAAACGTTCGGACGCCGCCGGCGTGGTCAGCGTGGTGGTCTGGCCCGAACAGGACGCCGCGCATCCGAACGCGCCCGTGCCGGATCGCCGCTTGTTGCAAGCCGTTTGCGAATGGCTGGATTTGCGCCGGCTGGTGACCACGGAGATGTACGTCATTCCGCCCGTTTATCGCAAAGTCGCCGTCGCCGTTGGGCTGCAAGTCAAACCCGGCTTCGGCGTCGAAGCCGTGCGCCATTGGGTGGAACTGGTCATTCGCCAGTACCTGGCGCCGCTGCCGCCTTACGGCCCCGAAGGTCAAGGTTGGCCGCTCGGTCGCCGCGTGCATGGCCCCGAACTCGAAGCCGCCGCCTTGCAGGTCGAGGGCGTGCAGTTCCTGAACGACCTGAAAGTCGCCGGCTGGAACGCGCAACAAAACCGCTGGGTGGAAGGTTCCGTCCTGCTGGAAAAATACGAAGTGCCGGAACTGGCCGAAATCAGCGTGGTCGAAGGCGCGCTGACTTTCGCGCCCGGCCAAAGCATAGAGCCGCCGCCGAGCGGCGTTGTGCCCGTGCCGATTCCCATTCTTCGGGAGGAGTGTTAGCCGATGCCCGCGCCGCGTCCATTTGCGCTCTTGCGCACACAAGATCAGTGGCTGCGCGCTTCGCACGAGTACACCGCGCTCGAAGGCGAAACCGTGCAGCTTTACTGGCGCGATGAAAGCGCCGTGAACCTGGACGACAACGACGCCTTTCCGACGCTCGGCGCGGGGCTGGTCTTTGACGCTCATTGCCGCCTCTTTCACAGCGTCCCGGCGGAAGGCCGCATCGAGCGCGTGCTGTGGGCGGCGCAAGACCCGCTGCAACCTTCCGGCGAACAACCCGCGCCGGTCAATCTATTCGAGACGGAGTTTGAAACGACGGTCGGCGATTTTGAACTTCACGGCGAACCGCTCGTCGCGCTGCGCGAACCGCGCGGTCTGGCGGTGGATGAAGACGGGCGTTTGTTTGTCGCCGAAGCGGGCGCGCGGCGAATCTTGATTTACGACCTGTGGGCGAAGCGTTTGCTGCGCCGCGTGCCGCTGGGGGCCACGCCGCTCGATCTGGCGGCGCAGGGCCGCAACGTTTACGCGCTGCTGGACGCATCGCCGTATCTGGTCAGACTGACGGCGCGCACCGGCCCGCAACCAATGGACTGGCCGAGCGAAATCGCCAACCCTTCGCGAATCGCGGTCGCGCCGGATGGCGAGTTGTACATTTTGGAAAACGCCGGATCGTTGGCGGCCCGCATCGTCAAATACAGCGCACCGGATCAAACCTTGAACGTCAAGTTTGCAACCGACCTCGAATTCCAAACCGGCGACAAACTGCCGGCGCAATCCTGCGCGGGAGAAAATCAGGTGCTGGTGGTGGCGCGGCGTCCGGGCGAAGACTTTCAGCGTTTCTGCATCGGCCTGAATCAACCGGCGGAATTGCCGCCGCTCAAAGCGCGAGGTTATGACGGCCTGGGCATCGCGCCGGCACCGGACGGACGCATAGGCTTTTGGACGGCGCGCGGGTTTCGCCACGCGGTGGCGGCACGATTGCGTTACCTGCCGCAAGGCAGCGTCATCAGCTACCGGCTGGACAGCGGCGAGTTTCACACCGTCTGGGGGCGGCTTTTCCTGGACGCCTGCATTCCGAAAGACACAAACCTGACGGTGCGCTGCATCACCGCCGACGAACCCGAAGAAGACGCGATCCCGCGTCAACCTCCGGCCAACACCGCCGCCGTTCCGCCGCACGATGAACTATCGCCGCCCTTGCCGCCGCCTTTGCTGGCCGCACAACTGGCGCGCGCGCGTCCGCAATCGCTGCATCGCCGCGAAACCGGACGCGAACTGCCCTGGGTGCGTCCGGCGGAAAACGACCCGTTTGAAACTTACGAAGCGCCGGTCATCGCCGCGCCGGGGCGTTACCTGTGGGTGAAACTTGAATTGACCGGGAACACGCGTGTCACGCCGCGATTGCGTGCGTTGCGAGCGGAATATCCGACGCACGATTACCTGCGCCGCATTCCACAACTGTTCTCACGCGAAGAAAGCACAGCCTCGTTTTTGCGGCGCTACCTGGCGATTTTTGAAGGCGCGCTGGGCGAACTGGAAGCCGAAGCCGACGCGCGGCGCGCGCTGCTTGATCCGCTCAGCGCGCCGGCGGAACTACTGCCGTGGCTGGCGGGGTTTCTCGGCCTGACTTTGGACGAACGCATGGCGCGCGCGCCGCGCGGGTGCGGCGCAGTTGTGGATGTACGCCGCACTTTGATTGCCGAAGCGACCTGGCTGTTTCGCTTTCGCGGCACACTCGTGGGATTGCGGCGCTTTCTGGAAATTTATCTGGGCGTGCAGCCGATCCTGATTGAAAAGTTTCGCGTGCGCGGACTGGGCGGCGCACTGCTCGGCGAATCGTCCGGCGTGACGGCCAATTCCGTGCTCGGCGCGGGATTTCGCGTCGGCGGAGCCATCGGCGAAACCGACACGCAGACGCTGGGCGGCACAATCGAAGACGCCTTCGCCACGCACGCGCATCGTTTCGCCGTCATCATTCCGGCGGCGCTGACGGCGGAACAGTCCGACATGGTCGGCCAGATTCTGGAACTGCATCGCCCCGCGCATACGCTGGTCGAAGTTTGCACGGTCGGCGCGGGTATGCGCGTCGGACACGGTTTGCACGTGGCGCTGACTTCGATCATTGGGCGCAGCGGCGGTTTCGCCTCCCTGCAACTCGGCGAGTCACGGCTCGGACGCGGTGTGATTCTGGGCCGCCCCGAACCCGGCGTCAGTTTGGGCGGCAGTCAACTTGGCAAAGACAGCCGGGTTGGTTAGCGGACAAATCCGTGGAACAGACTTCGGTCTGTTCACAGCGAAAACAAGCGTTGTTTCAATGCAAGACATACGAATCGGAAAATTCGCCGCTCGTTACCATCTGCCGGCGGCGGCGCGGGCAGAACGCCACAGACTGGATCAGGCGATGAAAGCGGCGTTGGACGCTTCGCTCGAATCTGCGCTGGCGGATGCAGGCTCGCCCGCCGGCGGAGAGTTTTGCATTCGCAGGCTTCGCGTGCCGGTGCGGTTGCGCCTGGCTTCGACGGATGCCGCGCTCGCAGCGGAATGGCGGCGCGCGTTGGCGGCGGAGCTTGCGCAAGCAATGCGCGACGGACGCGCCGTTGTTTACGCTTCGCGGCGGCAGGCGCTGCTGGAAATGGCCGTGGACGTGGCGCGCGGAACCTGGCATCGCGCCTGGGCCTGGCGGCAACTCGGCCTCTGGCAAGCCACGGAGTTCGCCGGCGAAAGCGAGGCGATCTTTGAATTGATGCGGGCGCTGGGCGATGAACCGGCAACGATTGTTCCCGCGCTGCGCACGCTGGAAGAAGCCGGCGCGCTCGTGCAGCTTTGCGCGCGAATGACCGGCAGGCACTGGGAAACGCTGGCGCACGCGGCATTGACAGAAGCGGGCATTGCCTGGCCGGCAAAGGATTTCGTGAAGGAACCGGCGGAGGCAAGTGACCGCACGCCGGACGCGCGCGCTGTGCGCGAAGCCTGGCGAGTGCTCGACGGTTCGCGACTGTTGCGCGGCGTGCTGGCTTCAGGAGCGACAGTGGAACGCCAACTCGCTGTTTGCCAGGCGTTAGCGGCGCTGGCGCTGTTGGAAACCGAACCGGCGCTGCTGCGCACTGAACGCGCGCCTGCGTTGATCGCGCTGGTGGCGGAAGCCGTGCGCACGGCGCGCTTCAATCCGCCAATCGCCGAAGCGCGGCAGGCAAACCCGGATTCCGACCGGCAGTCGCACGAAACCGGCGAACAAGAGCTTGAAACGGAATCGAAGCAAGAGCTGAAGCAGATTGCGCCGCGACAACAGGCGCAGACGCAATTCGGCGGCCTGCTGTTTTTACTGGGTCTGATCGAAGACGCGGGAATGGTGGATGAAATGCTGGCGCACGATGCGTTGGGTTTGCGTCCGCTGCGTTGGACGATGCAGGCACTGGCGTTGGCGCTGGTTCCGGCGGGAATCGGCGACGCCGCTGTGCTGGCTTTTGCAGGACTGCCGCCGGATGCCGCGCCACCCGTCGCCGTGGCGCAGCCGATGAGTGAGGCCGAAGCCGTCGCGTTGCAATCGCTGGCGGCGCGCATCGTGGAGCGATTGCGAAGCCTGCTGGAATGGCCGGAAGAAGCGGCGGATGCCTTGATGGAATTCGTTTGCTGGCGTCAGGCCGAAATCCTGGCCGATCCGGGCTGGATCGAAGTCAGGCTGCCGCTGGATGAAGTTTCAACGGAGATTCGGCGCGCCGGACTCGATCTCGATCCGGGGTATTTGCCCTGGCTCGGTGTGGTTGTGAGGTTTGTTTATGCGTGAGCCGGAAGCGCCGGAAATGGTCTGGGTGAGCGCGCGATTGGCGCGCGAAACAAGCGTGCTGGCCGGGCGGCTGGCGCGTTTGCTGGAAGCTTCCCTGCCCGACCCGACGGGCGCGCTGGCCGAAAGCAGAAACTTTCTGTGGGTGATCTTTGAAACGGTCTCCGCTGGCGACGCGCTCGGAACCGCACCGGAAAACGAGCTTCATCCGCTGGACAGGTTGGCTCAAGCGTTGGCGTTTTCGCCGCCGGAAGTGGAGCTGCTGCTGCTCAGTGGACTGGGCGAAGAGCACGAAGGATTGGCGGCAACCTTGCGCACGCTGCATCCGCGCGGCGAACCCCGCGCGACGGTCGGTTTGGCGGCGCAGCTTTTCTGCCGCGATCCGCAGGAGCGTTGGGCGTTTCGCCGTTTGCTGGAAACGGGCGCGGCCACCGGCAGCGGGGCATTGCGACTGACGGGCGATGCGCCTTTCTTTGAAAAATCGCTGCAACCGGCGGACGCGCTCTGGGCCGCACTGCACGGTCTGGAGGTTTGGCCCGCCGCCGTGACACGGCGCGACAACGCAACAAGCCTTGCCGGATTGGAGGAATGGTTCGCTACCGCCGAAGCCGAGCGTGCCGCCAATTCCCTGCGGCGCGGCGAAGCCTGCACGGTGCTGGTCACAGCGGAAAACGAAGAAACCGCCTATCAACGCGCGCTCGCTCTGGCGGCGCACGCCGGACGAGCGGCGGCGGGAATTCAATTGCCGGCTTCGCCCGATGCCGAGTGGGCCAAGCTCGTCAGCCTTCACGCGCTGGCGCGCGGCGTCGTGCCGGTCTTGAGCCTGCCGACGGGCGAAGGCCCAAGCGCGCCGGAACTGCCTTCGTTCACGGCCTTTCCCGCACCGCTGATTGCTTGCGGACGCACGGGCGCGGCCTGCGCGCGCGGCGAACGCCCGCTGCTCTCCGTGCCGGTTGCGCGCCTGACGCCCGCGGCCAGACGGCGATTATGGAGCGAAACGCTTCCGGCGCTGGCGTCTTCGGCGGCGTTTCTGGCGGCGCGTTACCCTGTTGAACCGGCGATGGCGGCGGCAGTCGCGGCGGATTTGCAATTCGTCGCCGCACTCGAAACCCGCGCGCCGCAGATGGAAGACGTGGCCGCCAGTTTACGCGCACGCGGCGGCCTGTCGCTTTCAGCAGGCGTCAGAATGGTTCGCCCGCAAGCCGCCTGGAAAGACCTGGTCTTGCCGCGCGACCGGCTGCGGCAATTGCGCGAAGCCGTCTCGCGTTTGGAACTGCAATCAGTGGTCTTCGATGAATGGGGATTTTTGAACGGTCGCACGGGCGCGCGCGGCGTCCGGCTGCTGTTTGCCGGGCCGCCCGGAACCGGCAAGACGCTTTCCGCCGAAGTGCTGGCGCAGGCGCTGGGCGTGGACTTGCTGCTGGTAGACCTTGCGCGCGTGGTTTCCAAATGGATCGGCGAAACCGAAAAGAATCTGGCCGCCGTGTTCGACGCAGCGGAACGCGCGCAAGCGGCGCTGTTTTTCGACGAAGCCGACGCCTTGTTCGGCAAACGCACCGAAGTCAGCGACGCGCACGACCGGTACGCCAATCTGGAAACGGCGTATTTGCTGACGCGGCTGGAACAATTCGAGGGGCTGGCGATTCTGGCCACCAATCTGCGCGAAAACATTGATCCGGCGTTTTTGCGTCGCCTGGAATTCGTCGTTGATTTCGAGGAACCGGATCGCGAAGAGCGGCTGGCGCTCTGGCGCTGCCATTTGCCGCCGGGCGCGCCGCTGGCGGCGGGCGTGAACCTGTACGAACTGGCCGCGCATTACCCCGTGGTCGGCGGCGTGATTCGCAATGCCGCCGTGGCCGCAGGCTTTCTGGCCGCCGCCGACGGCGTCCCGATTGACCGCTGCCATTTCATTCACGCCCTGCGGCGCGAATACGACAAGGCCAGCCGGGCGTTTCCGGGCGTCCCTGCCGGCCTGGCTGTTTAGCCTGGAAAGGAAGTTTATGGCCGCCAAAAAACCCATTGCTCGCAACCCTCGCAAACCTCGCCCGGCAAAGGTGGCAACGCCACAGGCCGTGGCCGAAGGAGGAATGATGGCTGATCCAACCACAATACTCGATTACATCAAACAGCGGCGCGCCGCCGCGCAGCAAGCCGCCGCCAAAGCCCAACAACGCCTGGCGCAGGCGCAAGCGTCTCTGGCGGCGGCAAGTCAGGCGCTTGCCGCCGCCACCGCCGACTTCGCGGCATTGAACAAACAGGCCGATGAGATTCGCGCCAAACTGGCCGCTGTGCCGACGCCCGCCGACGGCGATGCGCTGCTCGACGCGCTCGAACAACTCATCATCCGTTCGCGCACGCAGCGCGCCGCCGTGCTGAAAAATCAGGGCGCGCTGGACGCCGCCAAGACCGACGCCGAAAACGCCGAAGCCGCCGTGAAAGCCGCACAGGCGCGATTGGCCGACGCCGAAGCGCAGGTCAAACAAGCTGAACAGGAACAAAAGCAGCGCGACAAATTGAAAGCCGCGCTGGCCGCGCCGCCGCTTTCCACCGTCAGCGCCAAAGCTGATGACGCGCTCAAAGGAAAACCCTTCACCGATGCCAAAGCGCGCATCGAGGCGGACTTCCCCGCCAAGCTGCGCACGCGCGCCAAAGAACGTCTGGCCGCCGAACGCCTGCGCCTGGCCGCCAACAGCAACGCCCTGACCGGAGCCGAGGACGCCCTCCACACCGAAGTTGACACAAACGGCGGTCTGACCGGCAAAGCCAGCCCAAGCGGAAAGAAATGGGCGGAGTTCGTCCGCGCGGAAGACGCCGCCCGGGAATTTGCCGGCGCGGCGCAAACCCGTTTCGAGCAGACGCAGGCGACGCTGGCGCGCGTGGCCGACGCCAGGCAGTTGCCGCTGACGCCCGAACAGTCCGCGCGCATCAACGATGCCGCGCTCAAAGCCGCGCGCGAAGCCGCCGCCGATGAAGAAAAGACGCGCGACGCCAAATGGAAAGACCTCAACGACGCCCGCGACAAACTCGACAGTGAAGTTCTGAAGGCCAAAGCCGCAGGCAAAGTTCCCGGCGATGAACAGGCCGTCAAAGACGCGCAAACCGCGTTGGCAACGGCGCAAGCCGCCTTCGACACCGCTGACGCCGCTTGGCACGCGAAGGAAAAAGACCGCAACGCCAAACTGGCGGAGCTTTCAGTGAAACAAGCTGCGCTGGCCAAAGCCATACGAGACGCCATCGCCGCCGGCAAAGATCCGGAAACGGACGCGGGCGTCGCCGCCGCCAAAACCGCGCTGGCCGCCGCGCAAAGCGCGCTGAAAACCGCCGAAGATGCTTACAAACAATCGAACCACGGCATTCTGCACGCCTGGCAGGCCGCCGTGCCGGATGCGAACTGGCAATTGCTGCTCAGTTACGAGGAAGCAGTGCAATCGCTCGAAACCTTGAAGGCCGCCAAACCGGGCGACCTGAAAACCAATCTGGAAACCGCCGAAGCGGACGCCGTCAAGGCACGGCTCGACGCAGACGCCAGTACTCGCGTGCTGGTGGAACTCGCCGTCGAACAACGACAACGCGCCGGACGCCGGCAAAGCGCGCTTCAAAACGAAAGCCAGCGTCTGTTCGGCGCGCTGCGCGGAGATAGTTAATGACCTGGGGGCGCAGTCCTTCCGGGCTGCGAGGCGTGGCGACCAGACCTTGTTCGGTTCCGAGCGGTCTTTCGATCAAGCCCTGCAACTTGAAAGGAGGAGTGCTCCCGCAAATGCCGACAGGTCGCAAGCCTGTCCCACAATTTTTGAGGAGTTTGGGTTATGGCCAACACGCCTGATCTGACAACGTGCCTGGGTGCGGGCAATGGAAGCGGCGAGCTGCTGCCGCTCAGTCCGTTTTACGCGCTGCGCTACCATTTCGGAATGCTGCTGGGCGTGGACGATTTCGAAACCGAGCAGGCTTATCACCGCGCCAAGATGCGCTTGCACAACGCCTGGCTCCATGGCGAAGGTGTGATCTGGGGCCTGGGTGTGCGGTTCGACCAGCCCGCCGGAGAAGTGCGCGTCACGCCGGGGCTGGCGCTGGACGCCGCCGGTCACGAACTGCACCTGGAAGCGGACGCCTGCGTCAACCTGGGCCAGTGGTTCGACAAACACCGCGATGATCCCGGATTCACCATCAGCGGCACTGCCAGCGAACCCGTCTTTGACGCGCACGTCGTCGTCCGTTTCAAAGCCTGCTTGACGCAGCAGGTTCCGGCGCTGCTGGAACCTTGCGACAACGCCGGAACCGGCACGGCCTATTCGCGCGTGTTTGAAACCGTCGAGCTGCTCTTGCGCCCCAACCTGGCACCGGAGCGCGTCTTTCCATACCACCGGCTGCGACTGATGTTCGGACTCGACGCGCCGCGCAAGAAAGACAATTCCAACGACCCGACGGACACCGACAAGGCCGTGCTTGATGAACTCGCCGCCATTCCATCGCTGCCCGGCGAACAACAAACGGCGGCCACGCTGGCGGCGTTTCGCCGCTTCGCCGCGCTGGATGAAATTGATTTGAAACCGGCTGTGAGCGAAGACGGCGCGCGCACGCTGCTCTTCCCCGGCCCGGACGACGCCCCGGTCGTACTGGCCAATCTCGCAGGCCTCAAACTGAAACGGGCGGGCAACAGTTGGACGCTGGTTGCCGGCACGGTGGACAACGCCGTGCGCCCGTCGCACGTCGCCACATCAGCGTTGCAGGAGTTGCTGGCCGCGCCGCGCCTCGCCAATGCGCGCACCGCTGTGGGACCGCGCGTGAATCCCGCCACAGTCGCCATCAATGACAACGAAATCGCGCTGCAACTCGATCAGTCGCTGCATCCGGCCAGCGTGAAAGCCGCAGCCTTTTCGGTGACGGTGTTCGACAACACGGCGGGTTGGAAAACCTTCGCGGTGAACGATCCGCCCGCGCTTTCCGCTGACGGCAAGACCGTGACGCTGAAAATCAGCGCGCCGCCGCTGGCCAAAGGGCTGACACGGGTCATCGCCCGGGGAACGGGCACCGCACCGCTGCTCGGCAAAGATTCGCGCCTGCCGCTGGCGGGCGCATTGACCGACGCGCCCGCAGCGCAAGGAACCGATTTCGTCCTGATGAAGGAAAGGAACTGATTATGGCTATCGCAACAATTCTCGAATCGCTTGTTTTGGTGGGTCAGCCGACCGGCGTGGTCGTCATTCCGGCGGCAACGCCGCTCACCCGATTGAATTACTTCGATGGCAAGTTCCTGCGCGCCAGCGACCTGAAAGCCGAACAGGAATACCTGCGCCAGTTGGTGCAGCAATCGAATCAGGCAGGCGGCGCGGGCGTGGCTTATGGCTACGATGTGACGCTCGGCGGCGGCGATGCGCTGAACCTCAGCGCCGGCCTGGCCATTGATCCGCAAGGCCGCGTGCTGCTGCTGCCGCAGGACACGACCATCAACATTCAAGAGTTGATCGAAAAATCGCGTGCGCTGCAAAGCTTCCTCGCCTCCGCCAATGTGACGCGCAACGGCAGTTTTGAAACCTGCCGCCTGGCCGGCCAGACGCCGGCGGTCAACATGCCTGCGGCAAGCAACCTTTACATCATCACCATTTCGCACGCCGAGGCGCTCTGCGGCGAAGAGGACGTGTTCGGCAAACTCTGCGAAGAAGCCTGCATCACCGGCACCGACCGCCCCTTCGCCGTCGAAGGCTTGATCGTGCGCGCCATTCCGCTGTCGCTGCAAACGCCGCTGCCGAACTCCAAAGCCGTGCCGCTGGCACAGATTCATCTGCGCTCGCGCGTGGCTTCGGCCTACTTTGAAGACGAACGCCGCCGCATCGCCAGTCTGATTTCCAAAGCCGGACTCGAACAAATGACCTGGTGTCTGGGCGCGGATGCCGAAGGCGGCAGCGGCGTGCCCATCGGCGTCATCGCCCGCGACGGCGCAAAAACGATTTTCCTGGACGCCTGGACAGCGCGCCGCGAACGCATGGACGCGCCCGCCAAACGCTACTGGCAATGGCGCATGATGATGCGCCCCTGGCAGGTGTTTCTGGGACAGGTACTCCAATTTCAATGCCAGCTTCACGATCTGTTCCGCACCTTGCCCGCGCCGGGCGGCGGCACGGATCCTTGCGGCGGAGCCGGCACGGCGCTCAACGAGGCGGCGCAAACCATTGCCGAGCTACAACAGTTTTACGAATCCACCACCGCGCGCCTGGCCAATCTGCGCGTGAACCTGGAGGAAGCCATCACCTTCAAAGGCGGCGCGAGCCGTCTGGCGACGCTCAATACCAAGCTGACGGCCATCGGCGCGGCCATCGTCCTGGTGCCGCAAGACCGGCTGCTGATTCGCGGCGGCATCGTCGAACTGCCGAGCGCAGGCTACCTGCCGGTGACGCCGGGCGCGGCGCTGACCATCAATCAACAAGTGCGGCAAATGATGGGCGAAGGCGTGGATTTGCGCTTCTGCGTCGTGCGCCCGGATTACGTCGCCCACGCGCTGGAAGAAGCGCAGCACATGGAGCGTATCTCGCTGCTGCAAGGACTGGACGACGCGAACAACAAACCCCAGGTAGACATACTGGTTCCGAACGGCGAAATCATTGAACAAACGCAGTTGAGTCCCGGACGCGGTTTCGAGGCGAGCGTGGATTTGAGCGCCTTGTTGTTCGGGTCGTCTTCCGGCACGACAACGAAAATCTCCAACCAGAGCTATAAGTTTAACGGTGCAGCGCGGTCAGAACGGCTGCCTTCGGGCGGAGGCGCGGCCTACGTCAGCGCCGAATACATTGTCAGCCGGGTCACCGCCGCGACCGTCGCGCCAGACGCAAGTCGCACCGCCGGAGCCGCCGTCAATTTTGAAAGCGCCGCGGGCTTCGACCGCGTGAACCTGGCGGCGGCAGTCATCACCAATCCGCGCGCCGGAGTGTGGATCAGCCTGCGCTGCGAACAAAACATCTTCGAGTTGCGGCGCGGCGCAAGCACCAGCTTCACCGCCCGCGCCATCGTGGGTTCGTCAACAGCGACGACACCCCTGCTCGACATCAAATTCAACGGCGAATTCCAGGTGACGACGGCGACGGTCAAAACCGGCAGCGCGCAAACCGTCCAGGGACATCTGGACAACGCGCGACTAACCTTCCTCGGCCAGGCTTTCGGCAGTTCGACCACCAGCAAAACAATCCTGCTTGATCTGGACGCGACCGTCACCGTGACCGGCGGCTCGGCCATCGAAATCGTCCTGAATTACCAACAAAACCAATTTGAACTGTCGGCCAACTGGGCCAATCAACCGATGGAGGTCAAGGCCGAGATCAAGACGGTTTCAAAAACCGCCTCCGGGCAAGCGCAGGAAGCCACATTGGCCGCAGCCGCGCTCAAGGAAAACGCCAACGTGCTGGCCGCCAACAACGCCAATCACATTCTGGCGCTGGACGCACTGGAAGTGGTTGCCGCCGCGCTCGGCGATCCCAATTTCGCCGACGCCAATGCGCTGCTGCTCTTCCCGCCACCGCCCAAACCCGTGGACGAATTGATCGTGCGCGGAACATTGGATTGGGTGCTCTTCCATCGCCGCCGCAACAAACAGTGCCAGGAAGAAAAACCCGCGCCCGCGCCGCCGCCGCCCACGCGCACCTACCAGCTTCTGCACGTGCTGGCGCAAAGCCTCAATGAAGCGCAAACGCTGCGCGCGCAGTTGGCGGAAGGCAAATTCCCGGCCAACCGGCTCACGCCCGTGTCCATTATTGAATTCAACGGCGGTGCGGCTTCCCTGCTCACGCCTGCGACGAGCCTGCGCAGCGACTGGCAACGTGTCTTGGCAATCCCTGCCGGCGGACAGGGCAATCCGATCATTTACGGTGCCATCGCCAATCGAGACTCCGCCGCTGCCGACGGCGAGGCGCTGGCGCGCGCGCGGCTCGACCGCCTGGAAGACACGCTCGCGCCCCTTTCGCCGCTCGATCCGCGCGCGCTGGACGATCTGCTGGAAGGCATACCGGCGGGACTGCCCGCCACCGGCGTGGACGGCGTGATGGTGCTGTTCACACTGCGACAAACCGCCGATCTGAGCATCACCAAAACCGATTCGCCAGACCCAGTGGCAGCGGGCGGCGATCTGACCTACACCCTGGCCGTCACCAATCAAGGTTCGTCCGAAGCCGCAAATATCACCGTCAGCGATCCGCTGCCGGGACAAGTGTCCTTTGTTTCGGCGACGGCCTCGTCGGGGACATTCACCCAGGGCAATGGAATCGTCACTTGGACAATTCCGAAGCTGGCCCTCGGCGCAACGGCAACGCTCGCCATTGTCGCCCGCGTCAGCCCGAACGCGCCTGCCGGAGTCCTGCTCACCAACACGGCAACAGTTTCGACGGCGAACGATCCGAACCCCGGCAACAACACCGCGACGACAACCACCACGGTGTTGCAGAACACGCGAACGGCGCTGGTCATTTTCGCTTCGCGCGACAACAACCAGTATTTCGTGCAAGCGAACAACCCTCGCGCCACCGTCGTGTTCAGGAACAATGACCCGGAAGGCAACACACTGAAAGATTTAATCGCGGGCATGACACCCACGCAGTTCCCGATCAACGATTTCACACTGGCCGTAGTGACGTCGCCCGCCGATGCCGGCGCTCCAGCGCGCATTACCGCAGTGACCAAAGCCCTGGAAGCCGCCGGTCGGCCCATCGCCGGGCTGTCTCCAACCATCGAAGCGCTGAGCGACGCCGACAAGACCCGGCTGATTCAAATCGGTGTCTTTTCGGCCAACATCCAGGAAGTGATTTATCTGGTTCCGCAGCGCACTTGAAACATTGACCGGCAGGCGCGATGCGGCAGCAGTAAAAGAGGGAAAAGATGTTCACGTCCGCCAATCGAGAATCGGATTCAAGTAAAACCGGAGCGCCGCCGACTGACGATCACGCGCCGCCCGAATCCGCCACAACCGAGCCTAATCCGCTCTGGCAACGTCTGGCCACGCGCGCGCAGGCCAAGCTTGCGATGGGTGCCCCGGATGACATTTATGAACATGAGGCGGATCGCGTGGCTGAACAGATCATGACCACGCCGCAATCACCTCTGTCGCAATCTTCCGCGCCTAAACAGCTTCGGAAAAAGAGCGTCGAGTCCGGCAATCCGGTTGGGCCTGCCGCCCCGCCCATTGTTGAAGAAGCCTTGCATTCCACGGGGCAGCCGTTGGAGTCGGCCACACGCGGAGTGATGGAGTCGCACCTGGGACATGATTTCAGCGGCGTGCGGGTACACGCCGGCGGCGAGGCGGCACAGGCCGCCGGCGCAATACAGGCACGGGCGTATACGATCGGAGCCGACATTGTTTTCGGCTCCGACCAGTACGCACCTGCCACGGCGGAAGGCCAACGATTGCTGGCGCACGAACTCGCCCACGTCGTACAGCAAGAAGCAGCATCCGGTGAGACCGTTCAATGCGATAAATCCTCGGCACCGCCGACAGAACAGTTGATCGGCACACTCTGGGCCAAGGATGCCGCCGGGAAAACACTCCCGCCAAGTCTGGACGACATCTCGCAAGGCGGGGTCGGCGATTGTTTTCTCTTCGCCGCCATGTCGGCTATCGTCCACAGCAATCCTCAACAGATCGTTGACATGATTAAAGACAACGGCAACGGTACTTACACCGTGACGTTCACTGGAATCGGAATCTTTTCGTCGGCCACGCAAACCGTCTCGGACAGCTTCATCGTCGGCAAGCACGGTAACGTGACAGCGCGCAAGGCGCTATGGCCGCTCATTATCGAAAAAGCCTACGCGCAGCAAAAAGGCGGAATTGACGAACTGGATAAGGGTGGTAATCCGGGCAGTGCAATAGACGACCTGCTTGATGACGGCCCGAGCCGCTTCGATCCGCGCGAAGAAACAGCGGATTACCTGATGGGTAAGCTGGCCAAAGCCAAAGAGAAAAAATGGCCGGTGACGCTTGCCGGTCCCAAACAGGAAGGCGCGGGGAAGGAAAAGAAAGCCCTGGCCGACAACACGCCGGGACTGTACTTCAACCACAGCTACGCAGTCATTGGTCTTGACCCGGACAAAAACCGGATCAAACTTTTCAATCCGTGGGGACACGACCATCCGAACAGCGACGGTTGGATGGAAACCGAGAAGGTGCGCACCTTCTTTATCGAAGTAAATATCAATGACTGAAGGCTCGCGGCGAACAGTCGAAAGCGCTTTGAAGAAAACCACGTTGGAGGAATCCATGGCGTATGACGATCTCACCATTCGCGAAACAGCACAGCCGGCGCTTTCCGGCTACTGGGTCGGTGTCGGTAACATCTGGGAACGGGAACTACCGGACGAACAAGGAATCATCGCGCCTCGCCTCAGCGCCAGCCTGATGATTCGCGTTCCGGCTTCGGGGCAGACGCGGCACGAGAAAGTCTTCACCGGCAATATTCTCACGCTCGGCGCAGATCGCTACCTTGTCGTCAGCGTCGAAGAAGGAGATGCCGCCCCCGGCGCAATTGTCTTGCGCCGGCTACCGTAACGGTCCCGCAACGGGAAAGAGCTGGACTAAAAGA
>CAZRXE010000380.1:0-3924 GCA_964603695.1 uncultured Heliomicrobium sp. | reverse complement strand
AATTGAGCAGTTGCACCGCGAAGGCAAACAAGTCACCGGCTTGGAGCGATGCCAATGCCGCAAAGCGAGAATCCAACGCAATCATATCGCCTGTGCGTTTCTGGTCTGGGTCAGACTCAAAGAACTGGCGACCGATGCCGGACGCTCCATATATCAACTCAAACACGGGCTGTTGGATGATTACCTCATTCAACAGCTCAAGACTCCATCTCTCAGGATGGCTTCTGCGTAAGTCCTACAAGAGTTTTCACGGTACGAAAAAGCAGTCGGATGTTTGGTTGCGCGATGCATTGGTGCGAGTAGACAACGGCGAACCAATTGAGGCCGCGCCTATCACCGTCAATGAGTATCTTGATAAATGGCTGACTGAAGCTGCAAAGCCGCGATTGCGCGAACGCACACACCAAAGTTACCAAGAACTGCTCACACGCCGCGTCAGGCCAGTTATCGGCAAACAGCGGTTGGCCGACGTAACGGCACTCGACCTTCAAAGCAGCTATACGAAAATGACAGAGGCTAGGCTGTCTGACTCGGACAGTTCGCTATGTTCACGCTGTTGTCTTGAATGCATTCAAGCAGGCGATAAAGTGGCAAAACCTTGCGCGCGACATAACCCGCCAGGCGGATTTGCCAAAACAGCAACGGCACGAAATGCAGGCTCTTTCAAGGGAAGAGGCGGCGCTTTTCCATCATCACGTGGCTAAAGGTCGCTATGCATTCCACATTTGTCTTATCCAGTGGCATGCGGCCAGAAGAATATACAGCGTTGGAATGGGCGGAGATTGAGCGGATATTGATTGGTAACGTTGAACGGCAACCGTGCAAAGTGTTCTGATTTGGAGAAATGGCGGGGTTGGCAATTTGAAGAGCCAAAGACACCAAAGAGCAGAAGGGCTGTGCCGCTTTCGCCTTCGATGTTGGCGAAATTGAAAGGCCATCAAAAGAGCCAACTGGAAGAGCGGCTGAAAGCTGGCTCGTTCTGGCAAAATCACGGTCTGGTGTTTGCGACCGAAATCGGTTCGCCGATTTACCAGAATAATTTTCGTAGTCGTCACTTCCAGCCTGTGCTGAAGCGAACGGGATTGCCGGAAGGCATTCGGATTTACGACCTGCGTCACACGATGGCACCCCTGTTGTTTTCCAGCAATGATCCCCCCAAGATCATAAGCGAGCGATTAGGACACAGTACGATTACCTTGACGCTTGATACCTACTCTCACGTCCTACCGGATATGCAAAAGGAAGCGGTTGAAAAGCTGGGGAAGTTGCTCTTTTCAGGCGTTGGCACACTATAGGCACACTGAAGACAAAACGGGCAATCCGAAGATTGCCCGTAAATGCTTCCATCGAAAGGATGGGCCGTGAAGGACTCGAACCTTCGACCCGATGATTAAGAGTCATCTGCTCTACCAACTGAGCTAACGGCCCGGGTCTGAACTATTCGTTTGTAATCTAATGATCTCCAAAAGAGCAGCTTATTTTCCACGTCACGCCTGGAGTGTCAAGAGGCTTGCCCGGACTGATTTTGTTTTCGCGCGTGGCCAAAAATGTCCGAACGAGGCAATTCAGCGAATTGACCGGCTTTGAGAACGCACAGTAGAATCCAGCTTACTTTGACCAACCTCAATACTATTTCAACGGAGATTGCCAATGAATATTCAAGACATTGAAAAGCTGCTCGGTGATGAAAGCCAGGCTTTGCTGACGCACGAGTGCAAAACCATTTCCAAAGATTTGCTGCACCTGCCCGGCCCTGATTTCGTGGATCGCGTGGTGGCCGAATCCGACCGCACACCTTCCGTTTTGCGCAACCTGCAATTGATGCTCAACACGGGACGGCTGGCCAACACCGGTTTCGTTTCGATCCTGCCCGTGGATCAAGGCATTGAACATTCCGCCGGTGCCAGCTTCGCCAAGAACCCGATTTATTTCGACGCCGCCAACATCGTCAAACTGGCCATCGAAGGCGGCTGCAACGCCGTGACTTCGACGCTGGGCGTACTCGGTTCCTGCGCGCGCAAATACGCGCACAAGATTCCATTCATCGTCAAAATCAACCACAACGAATTTCTGACATATCCGAACAAATTCGATCAGGTGATGTTCGGCAGCGTTCAGCAGGCTTTCGATATGGGTGCGGTCGGCGTTGGCGCGACGATTTACTTCGGTTCTGACGAAGCCACGCGCCAGTTGCAGGAAGTTTCCGAAGCCTTCCAGCACGCGCACGAACTCGGCCTGTTTACCGTCCTGTGGTGTTACCTGCGCAATCCCGATTTCAAAAAAGACAAGGACTATCACGTTTCGGCGGACTTGACCGGACAGGCCAATCACTTGGGCGTGACCATCGAAGCCGACATCATCAAACAGAAGCTGCCGCTCAACAACGGCGGATACAAGGCGCTGGCGTCGAAAGAAAACCCCTACGGCAAAACCGACGACCGCGTTTACACCGAACTGAGTTCCGACAATCTGATTGATCTGACGCGTTATCAATTGGCGAACTGTTATATGGGACGTTCCGGCCTGATTAACTCCGGCGGCGAATCAAAAGGCGCAAGCGATTTGGCCGAAGCGGTGAAAACCGCTGTTATCAACAAACGCGCGGGCGGAATGGGCTTGATCTCCGGACGGAAAGCCTTCCAACGCCCGATGGAAGAAGGAGTGGAAATCCTGAACGCGATTCAGGATGTTTACTTGGCGAAGGAAGTTACAGTGGCCTGAAACCTTCACGTTTATCGAATCAGGAAACGCCGCCGCCTGCTCAAAGTCATTTAAGTCTTGAGCAGGCGGCGGCGTTTTTCTCGGCTTTTGGCTGAGAACGAATTATTGTCCACTCGCGATAACCTGTTGAATTCGAGAAAAAATCCAATCGGTGAGCCGGTCGCCGGCGGTCGCACAGCCAGACTGGCCCGCTGCGACGGAATGGACGTAACGATTGCTGGCGCTGTCCCTCAAATAAATGCCCGCGCCCATTTCGCCTGGCTGGAAGAATGTCGCCACCGTCAGCCAATCCCATGCCCGGGTCGTCGCCCAGTTATAACCGTAATAAAGCCGCCCAAACTCCTTGCCCAGTGAATACCCGGCCAGATGCGCCGTGTACGATTCGATGGAAGAATCGGAGAACGAACCGTAACCGAGCCAGCCCGTCGCACTACCGATGGGACGATCCAGCGTGACCAGTCCGATGTTGGAAGTACCGTGCTGGTAATACCGCAGCCGTACCGAAAACGCCGACAGGAAAGGTTTGTAATACCCGTCCAATCCCGTCACGCGCTTCTCTTCGCCCGTGGCCAGATCAATTTCAATCGCCAGCGGTTTCCCTGTGCCGCCGGCCAGGGCGCGTGTTTCGGCATCCGAGGCGGTGGGCATCGGCAGGGCGTTCCTTAACTGCGGCTCCAACTGCGCGCGCGGATCGTCGCGTGGAAGCGGATTGATCAAAATGTGGTCGTCTTGCGGCAGACGACGGACAATCTCGCGCCCGCGCCCTTGCGACAGCAGGGGCGCGCTGAGTGCGAACAAAATGAACAACGTCATTAGGCCCAGGCTCGCGCGGCGAAGGACGGAAAAGAAATTATCGGTCAAAGTGGAAATGTCGGCAGTGGTCTTCGATGTGAACATGATTTCTCCTTATTCTGTGCTTTCGGATTTTCAGCGAGGCTGCGTTCGTTTTGTTCGCCAGCCCCTGCTTGCAATGCGACGGCGTCTTTCCTCAATCAACCGCCGCGTAACTTGTTGCGATTTCACTTCCGAGAGACAGTTTGGAAAAAACACTTCAGGAATTTTCTGCGAAAAAAGTCCGACCTGTGCGGACGAATCCCTACTGAATGCTTGGTGCATTAAGATGCCACGGGCTTGTCCCGTGGAGTTTCACGCTGGCCGCTACTTTAGCCACACGCGTGAGCCTCCACGGGACAAGCCCGTGGC
>CAZRXE010000379.1:0-2904 GCA_964603695.1 uncultured Heliomicrobium sp. | reverse complement strand
CCCGCATCATTCCTTTGGCCACTCCATCCATTGGTTTGAGACCGTGCAAATGGTCGTGGAAGTGAAAGACAACCATGTTGTTTTTGTTCAGGAAATCCAGCTTGTGCAGGTAGGTTTCGTCTTTCAGGAATTGATCCACGCGGTCTTGATGCGAAAAGAACGTGGATTCGTGGGTGATGACTAGGTTCTTGCCGGCGGCGGCGGCGCGTTTGACCACATCCAGCGTTGCCATCATCGTCGTGGCGATGCCTTTGACGGGCGTGTCGGCGGAACCGGCGATGATGTTGTCCACGGTTTGCGCACGCCACGGAATGCCGACGTTGGCTTTGATGCGGTCAATGACTTGTCCGGCGGTCAGCGCCGGCGCGGATTGTGCATGCGCCAATCGCGTGGCGGCCAAACTAAAAGAGGCCAGCAGGAAGCTGCGTCGAGATGGGCGGTTAGTGTTCATTGGTGTTTTGTGAATTTTACGGGAGCGTGATTCGCCCTTCGGTCACGTGGACAAGGACGCAGGCGGCAAACCGGCGGTGACGGTTTTCTTGAGTATTTGGAGTGCGACGACCACGCCGCCGCACTCCAAACTTATTTGTCCAGCAGGCCGGAAAGCCAGTGCATGGCGTTGAGCAGGAACTGCGGATTTTGTTTGGCAGCGGGCGCGTTCATGCCCATCGGCGCTTTGTTCGGCCCGGCCAGTTGCGCGGAAAACATCGCGGCTTCGCCGAAGACTGCGACGCGGCCTTTGCCGAATTTGATGGTTGCGCCTTGCAGCCAGCCTTTGATCGGGGTTTTGGCGGTGTCATTGGTGAAGGCTTCGCCGAAGGTTTTCGGCATAAAGGCCATGGCATCGTCGCTGAATTTCAAAACGGCTTCGCCTTTATCCACTTGAAATGCCGAGCCGGTGAAGGTGACGACTGCATCCACGCTTTCGCCCGCCGCGCGGCCTTGCGTGATCGGATGATCCAGCAGCGAATTTTTGGCTTTGCTGCCATTGGCTTTGCTGAACGTCAGCGGGCCGCCGCCCAGTTTCGGTTCCATCGCGTAGCCGTTGTTGAAATGAATGCCGAAGGCCACGGCCAGTTTGTCCGCTGCGCCGGGGAAAGGGAGATGGTCGGCAATCAACAGCAACGCGCCGCCCGCGTTCACCCATTCGCGCACGGCGGCGACTTCTTCGTCAGTGAAGGCCGAAGGATTCGGCGGCGACCAATCCTCTTTGTTGCTTTCGTTCAAGGCGTTGGCGATGACCAGGATTTTGCCGGCGCTCAGCGCCTCTTTGCTGAATTTCGCCGTTGAGGCTTTGACGACATAACCATCGCGCCGCAGCAAATTGGCGAAGGTTTGATAGCGGCCTGACGCCGTGTGGAAATTGAAGTGCGCTTCATCGAGCAGCACCACCGGGCCTTGGCCTTCAGCGAAGGCAGTCTTTTCGATTTTCGGTTTGAATTCGGTATCGGGAACCTGTTGGGCGTAAGCGGCGCTGCTTAGCAACAGCAGCGCCACGGCGGATGACGAGATCAAATGGCGAAGTGCGAAAACCATCGTTTTTCCTCCGGGCAATGTGTTTTGTGATTTTGAACGAATGCAGTTCCCACGGTCGGCGGCACTGTAACGGCAGTAAGTGGCGCGCGCAACGGCCAAATGGCGGGTTAGGAGAAGCTTCTTTTGGTTTGACTGCGGAGTGGAAACAAAATACTGATCTTTTCCACGGAGGACTTGAACAATGAAACAACTTTCGCCGCAACAACATGATCTGATCGCATCGGTCGTCGAACGGCTCGGCGCAATTCACGGAATGAAGGCGGTTGTGCTCGGCGGCTCGCACGCGCGTGGCCGCGCCAAACCTGAATCGGATATTGATCTCGGCTTGTTTTATTCGGAAGTCGCGCCTTTCTCGATACAGCAGGTGCGCGAATTGGCGGAAGCGGTCAACGATGCGCCGAATCCTGTCGTCACGGACTTTTATGGTTGGGGACAGTGGGTCAACGGTGGAGCGTGGCTGACCGTCGGCGGGCAACGCGTGGATTTCATTTACCGCAGTCTCGAACACGTCGAACGCGTCATCGCCGACGCGGAAGCCGGGCGCTACGAATTGGATTATGCCCAGCAACCGCCGTTCGGATTTTTCAGCGTCACTTATTTGGGCGAGATTGATGTTTGCGTGCCGCTGTTTGATTCCGAAGCTTGGTTGGCCGGACTGAAGCAGCGCGTGGCGGAATATCCTGAAGCTTTGCGCCGCGCCGTCGTGCAGGATCACCTTTGGCAGGCGGAGTTCAATCTGGCGGCCTTCGCGCGCAAGTTCGCGGCGCGGGCGGATGCTTACGGCACAACCGCTTGTCTGACGCGCGCGGTGAATCAACTGGTTTTGGCGCTGTTCGCCTTGAACCGGCGCTATCCGCTCAATGACAAGACCGCGCTCGAAGAGATTGCTGAATTCGAGTGCGCGCCCGCTGACTTTTCTTTGCGCGTGCAGCGGGCGCTGGCGCATGCGGGAGACTCCACCGATGAACTCGCGGCGGCGATTGACGGCGTCGCGCGGTTGTTTCAGGAGACGGTCGCTTTCACGGAAGAGATTTACCAGCCGCGATTCACCTTGCCGATTTGAGAAAAGCCGGGTTCCGAGATTGCTGAAACGGAACCCGGCTTTCATTCGTCAGTAGCTCCAACACAGGGGCATCCGCTCCTGAATTCCCGCTTACATTTTTGAGGAGGCTCCATTGATGAAAACACTTATCCGAATTGCGATTGCCGGCGCATTGCTGCTGACCTTGTTTGCGAACAGCGACATTACGGTGCGCGCCGCGAAAGGCTATCGCGTGCTGGGCGCGGATAAAAAGCGCGTCGCCATCATCAACGAAAAAGGCGAAATCGAATGGGAGGTTCCGAATCCCGACGCTCGCGAAATCCACG
>CAZRXE010000378.1:0-1938 GCA_964603695.1 uncultured Heliomicrobium sp. | reverse complement strand
CTTCACCGTCACCCTGCCGCTTCGCGCCACCAGACAAGGGGGAGGAGATCATTCCCGCGTCTTCTCTTTTCCCTGTCTCTCTGTTTCCTTCTCCCTTTACGGCTTCCGCGTGCTGACCGTGGACGACGAAACCGACACACTGGCGCTGCTTGCCACCATACTGATCCCGGCGGGCGCTGACTTGCGGCAAGCGACCAACGCCGCGCAGGCATTTGCGCTCTGACGCGACTGGCGGCCCGACGTACTCGTGTCGGACATAGGTCTGCCGGAAATGGACGGCCCTGAACTGATCTGCCACTTGCGCGCCGCCGAACGCGAAACCCAGCAAAACCCCTGTCCGCCATCGCGCTGACCGCTTATGCCAATGTCGAAGAGCGGCTGCGAGCGCTGGCGGTTGGCTATCAAATGCACCTGGCCAAACCGGTCGAAGCGGCGGAACTCCTAACCGTCATCGCCAGCCTGACCGGACGTTTGACGACGGAACGCAACGCATAAACAATCCTGGGAGCGATTCCAGAGACATCAGAAAAACCTGGTTCATGCAAAGCTGCCAAGAAGTCGCAAAGAAATCGGAAAGTCAGAAGACGCTGACTTTCCACGAAACAACGTCTCTCCGGCTTTACGACCTTTTCACCTTTTCACGTTGCGTCTTGGCTGCTTTGCGTGAGGTTTCTTTTTCTTGAACGCCGGAGTTGGATTTGCGTTTGGCTGAGCGCGCAGTCGTTGTTTTCGTTTTCGGAGTGAAAGTTTCTTCGGTGCGGTAAGCTTGCTGCGCCAGCAACAGGTGTTCGTGCATTGCGGCGCGCGCGTCGTCGGCTTTGTGCTGACGGACGGCGCGATAGATGCGTTGATGCATGGTCAGCGATTCGCTGAAATCGTGGGCGCGGGCGATGGTGTCGCGCCGCCGGTCGTACATCACTGCGGAAACCATTTCGACCAGCGCGGCCAGAATCGGATTGCCGGAAGCGGCGGCCAGCGCGCGGTGAAACTTGATGTCGTGAATCAGGTACTGCTGCGGATCAGCGAGCGCCGCGTACATGTCTGCCAGTTCTTCGGCCAGCGTCGCCAGCGCATCGCCAGTCGCGCGTTCCGCCGCCAGTCCGGCAATTTGCACTTCCAACACGTGGCGCGCCTCGAACAATTGGTCGAAGGTGAATCCGTGCAGCGCCGCCATCAAACGAATCTGTTCGCTGTCCAGCGCCGGTCGTTCAGCAACGTAAGTGCCCGATCCGTGGCGCGACTGCAATACGCCCATTGCCACCAACGTGCGAATTCCTGCGCGCAACGAAGGCCGGCTGATGCCGAGTTGTTTGGACAGTTCACGCTCCGCCGGCAAACGGTCGCCCGGATGCAAATCGCCACGAGTAATCATCGTGCGAATGCGCGCTACCACCTGTGTGGAGGTCTGTCCGGTTTGACCGTTGCTGTCGGTTCGACTGCTTCCAAATACTTCGGCTTTCGTCATTTCCGTTCTTCAACCTTGCGACTAGATCGAGGTCATACCACTTTCGTTTTCGTTAGGATGCTCTTGTTTCTTCGGCAAGGTAGTCAAGCGCGCTGATGCTGTCAAGCACTTGTTGGGCTTGCTTGACAGCTATTTTAGCGCGTGTTACATAACTTGCCGTTCTTTAAGTGGTCAGACCAATTTCAGAATTAATAAAATCCCGGAATTTTATGGCAGCAAAAACCATCGGTTGAGATTCATCTTAATGGGCGTTCGTATTGAATTTCTTCCATCCCTTCAATTCAAAGATGAAAAAACAAGGCGCTCTTTTGAGTTTTCTGTTATTGCTGGTGTGCGGTTCAGCGTTGGCACAAACGGCGTCGCGCCCGAATGTGGTGTTGATCATCGCGGACGATATGGCCTGGGAAGACAGCGGCGCTTACGGCAACAAAAAAGTCAGTACGCCCAATATTGACCGCCTCGCGCGCGAAGGG
>CAZRXE010000377.1:0-2745 GCA_964603695.1 uncultured Heliomicrobium sp. | reverse complement strand
GTTCGACCAATGGCCCAAGCGTCCACAGCGCATAAGAATTCAGCATCAGATGAAGCAATCCGAAGTGAACGAAAGCGGCGGTAATCAACCGAAACCATTCTCCGTTTCGCAGCAGTGCATTGTTTTGCGCGCCGAAAGCCAGCGCCGTGGAAGGATCCACTCCATAAATCAGCGTTCGCCCGAACTCTCCTCCGGCGGCCAAAGTCAGCAATAAATAAATGGCCAGGTTGATCCCAATGATGATCGGTGTGAGGGGAGCCGCGCGAGTGAACAAATCGTTCAGGAAACGCTGCTCTTCGCCCGCCTGAATCTGGGCAACCGCTTGAGCTGACACCGCGCCGCAATAGGCGCATTGCGGCGAACTATTCGGCGTCAACTGGCCGCAACTTTCGCAAACTCTGAAAGGTCTTGTCGCCTGTGATTCCTGCTGTTCGCTGTACAAAAGCGGCTCCTTGAAAAATTGTGCGGGAGGATCAAGAGCCGCGATTGTAGCCGAGCGCCGACGACCTGTCATGATGCCGGTTTTTCATCGCCAAGCGTCTGGTTTTGAATCTCTTTAACCGGAAGTTCAAGCCGTTTTCAATAGCCTTCCGCCGCATCAGTCCGGCTCCGAAGGCCGCCAGGTTGAATTGTTGCGTGACCGAAAACCAACTGTTACACTGCCCGCCGATCCACCTGGAAAAACTATCTCGAACAAGCTGGCAATCTGAAAAGCCTCATTCGAGTTTCGATTTGATTTAGCATCGAAGGTCAAACAATGGCATCTGTGGAATCATCTATTTCAAAGTCTTCATCTCTTTCCGAATCGCCGGTGCTTGCTGGCGAGGCGACGGCATCTTCCGAATCAATCGTGGCTGAAAAAGCCGCGCCAAAAGCCAAAGCCGCCAATTCGGTTTCCTTCATTGACCGGTTTTTGAATTTGCTCAGTTCAGTGCAGTTCGGCATCGTGCAACTGATCTTGCTGATCGTCGCCTGCATGATCGGAATGCTGATTCAGCAAATCGAACTGGAAACTTTCTCGGGCTATTACGCCGAACTGACACCGGCGGAAAAAACGGTCTATGGCCGGTTGGGATTTTTCGACATCTATCACGTCTGGTATTTCAACCTGCTTTTGCTGCTGCTGAGCCTGAACATCATCCTGGCTTCGATTGACCACTTCCCGGCGGCCTGGAGCTTCATCACCAAAAAGAAATTGAAAGCTTCGCCGATGTTCGCGATGTCGCAGAAGTTCAAGGAAAAAGCCGAACTGCCGGGCCTGGATCGCAAACGGCTGACCGAACGCGCATCGAAGGCGGCCCGCGCAATGGGCTTCAAAGTCCGCCTCACCGAAGAAGACTCGCGCACGACGATTTTCGCCGAACGCGGCGTGTGGAATCGGTTAGGCGCTTATGTCGTTCACATCGGATTGCTGACGATTTTCCTCGGCGGCTTTCTGACCAGTCGCGGCTTTACAGGTTCAATGCCTGTTGCGCCGGGTGAAACCGGCGACAAAATGTTCAAGCAGACGTTCAATATTGACGGTTCCAACCAACATTCCATCGGCACGCAGGAATTGCAGCTTCCTTTCAACGTCGAAGGCGTGGACATCCAGCAAAAACCAATCAAAAAAGAAGGCGGCGTGGATGCTGGCAATTCGCTCGATTGGTTGACGCGAATCCGCATCAACGATCCCGAAACCGGCAAAACGACGGACGCTCTGATTCACATGAATCATCCTTACGATTATCGCGGCTATCGTTTTTTCCAGGCTTCGCTGAGCGGAATGAACACCGCACGCGAAATCAAATTGCGCTACACGCCGGCCAACGGCGCGGCGCAGGACGTAACGATCAAACGCAATGGCGATGTCAAACTAGCCGACGGCACGCGATTGAAATACGACCGCTTTTTCCCCGGCGCGCAGTTCACGCAGGAAGGCAAGATCGAAGACGGCTCGGCGGATTTCGTCAATCCGGTGGCGCACCTGCTTTACGTCACGCCGGACGGCAAGCAAGGTTCAGCCTGGGCTTTTAATGAAGCGATTCTGGGTCAGGTCAGTTCCGCGCCGTTTTTGAAACAAAGATTTTTGGACGCCACGCCGTTTTCAGTGGTGCTGACGGATTACGAAAAAGTTTCGCTGCAACACATTCTGTCCGTGCAATACGATCCGGGCGCGAAGGTCGTCTACATCGGCTTCACGATCCTTTGCCTGATGTTGATCGGCGTGTTTTTCTTCTCGCATCAACGGCTGTGGATCGTCATTGAAGACGGCGCGGTTCACGCCGGCGGCGATGCCAATCGCAACCGGCTGGGTTTTGAAGACCGCGCCAAGAAAGTTCTCGCACTGATCCGCGAACCAAAAGTCGCGTAGTTTCTCTTTTCCTTGTAGGTTGTTTTTTCCTCCTGGAGGTTAGCAATGGCTGAGGCAATTAAATCACTCAATGCTTCGATGGCTGCCGCGTCCGCCAAGGACGAGCAGCGCAATTTTCTCGTCAATTATCTTCCGGCGTTGCTGCCGCTGCTCGGTGCGTTCGCAGTGCTGGCAGTGCGCATCAAATTCGGCGCTTCGGCGGTTCCTGCAGACGGACCGCTTGTTATTCTGGCGGTGCTTAGTTATCTGATTTCGGCGTCCGCGCTGCTGACCAATTTGTGGGCACCAATCGGGTTCCTGCAACGGCTGGGATATGGACGTTATCGTTCGGATTCTTCTTCAATTTTTCAAGCTGGCTGGTGCGCTGGGTAACGGCAGGCGAACGCGAAAAC
>CAZRXE010000376.1:0-4227 GCA_964603695.1 uncultured Heliomicrobium sp. | reverse complement strand
GATTTCAAAAGCCCTTGCTCGCCGCGCCTACAGCCGACTGTCAGTCGGCTGTACATTTCTTTTTCTAAAGGCCATATCAACGACTGATTCGTCTGGAATTGCTGATGACTGACAGGCTGGAAAGCAGCATTGCGCCGGCGGCGATGATGGGATTCAACACGCCCAGTACCGCCAGACTGATGCCGAGCGTGTTGTAAAAGAAGGCCCAAAATAGATTCTGCCGCACAATCCGCCAGGTTTTGTTGGCCAGATCGAAAACGTCCAGCAGTTTGCCGAGCGAATTGCTCATCAGCACAACGGCGGCGGCTTTCATCGCAATGTCCGCGCCGGAACCGACCGCCACGCCCAGATTCGCTTGCGCCAATGCTGGCGCGTCGTTGATGCCGTCGCCGACCATCGCCACGATCAATCCTTGCGCTTGCAGCTTTTCGATCACAGCAGTCTTTTCGTCCGGCAAAACCTCGGCCTGAAAATCATCTACTCCGACCGCTTCCGCCGTCCAGGCAGTGGTTTCGCGCGCATCGCCGGAAAGCAGCATCGTCCGAATGCCGCGTTGTCTCAGATCGGCGATGATTGTTGCGGCCTCATCTCGCACGCGGTCGCCGAAGGCAAGCGTGCCTTTGACTTCGCCGTCCCAGCCGAACAACGTTACTGTCCGGCCTTCGGCTTCCAGCCGTTTCGCGTGTGCTTCAACGGCGTCAGGGATTTCAGCTAGTTGCTCTTCCGCCATTCGTCGGTTTCCGACGAAGACCTGCCGCTCTGCGACTTGTCCAACCAGACCCAAACCTTTGCGAATTTCGATGTCTGCGGCTTCGTATAGTTCAATGCCTTGCTCGGCGGCTTGGTGAACGACTGCGCGCGCCAGCGGATGTTCGGAATAGCGTTCCAGCGAAGCCAGAAGCTGCAAGGCGTCAGCACCGCGAGCGATGGCGAGAGTGGTTTCCAGCCCGGTGCCCGTAGTGGAAACCGCTCTCGCCATCGCTCGCGGTGCTGATTCGAAGATTTCCAGCAGCGCGAAGTTGCCTTTGGTGACGGTTCCGGTTTTGTCGAAAACGACTGCGTCCACTTTGCGAATGGTTTCGAGTACACGGCTGTCGCTGACCAGGATTCCTTGCCCTGACGCCCAACCAATAGCCGAAGTCACAGCCAACGGCGTCGCCATTCCCAGCGCGCACGGACAAGCGATGACCAGCACCGTTATCGCTCGCATCAGGGCTTCACCGGAATTCGTGAAGCTTCCCAGCCAACAAACCAGAAAAGTAGCCAGCGCCACGGCCACCACCGCCGGCACGAAAATGCGCGAGATGCGATCCACTGCGCGTTCGAGCGAAGACTTGCTACCCAGCGCGTGTTCGACCAGATGAATGATCCGCGCCAGCGTCGTGTCGCCGCCGACTTTGGTTGCGCGCACCTGAATGACGTTGGCGACGTTGACGCTGCCCGCCACTACCGCGCTGCCGGTTTCTTTTTCCACCGGCGAAGATTCGCCCGTCAGCAGAGATTCGTCTGCGTGCGAACTGCCCGCCACTATCAAGCCGTCAGCAGGAATTCGCTCGCCGGCTTTGACCACGAAGACGTCGCCGACGTTCAGGGCATCAGCAGCGACAAACCGCTCTTCAGTTCCTGCAAGCAATCGGACTTTCTTCGGCATCATTCGATAAAGCATCGTGACGGCGCGCGCCGTGGACGCTTTGGCGTTACGTTCGATCAGTTTGCCTGCCAGCACCAGGGTGACAATGGCCGAAGCCGTGTCGAAATAAATGTGTTGCCCGCCGAGAAACGCCTGCGCCGCGCTGTAAACGTAAGCCGCTAGAATGCCCAAGCCCAGCAGCGTTTCCATACGCATCACGCCGTTGACCAATCCGCGCCAGGCGAGTTTCAAAATCGGCAGCGCCGAATAAAAGATGACGGGTGTGGCCAAGCCCATTAGCACGAATGGCAAGAATCGGCGCACACTTTCGGAAATCTGCTCGAAGTAACCGACGTAAAGCGCCATGCTCAACGTCATAATGTTCAGGTACAAAAAACCGCTGATGCCCAATCGCAACAGCAAATCGCGGCGTTCCGAATTAGCGGAGTCGGAGGCTTCGTTTTCGCCTGTGTATTCGCCGGCTTTGTAACCGAGTTCGGCGATGCGCTCGGTAATGCGCGTGGGCGGCAGATATTGCGGGCAATATCTGACCTTGACCAGATCGGAGGCAAAGAACGCTTCCGCCGTAACCACGCCGCGTTCGCCCGCCAGCGCATGTTCGATCAACCAGGCGCAGGACGAACACCACATCCCCGAAACTTGCAGCAACACTTCCTGCGTCGCGGCATCAAGTGGGATCGGCGGCAAGGACGAAGTCTTTGCATTGCCATTTGAAATCAGGCCGAGCGCCAGACTGCGTTTGAAGACTTCCGTTTCGCGCACGTCGTGCCCCGCCGCGATAATGCCGCTTTCCAGCAAAATGGCGTAAACGTTCATGCAGCCCAGGCAGCAAAAATGTTTTTCCTCGCCGCTGAAATTGCGCGTGAAGGGACGGCGGTCAATGGCCAGGCCGCACAGGTCGCAATCACTTTTGTGTTGATGAATCAAGGCGTCGCTCACCAGGTTATCGTTGCTGCACGGATTGCGAATTCATCGGTTTGCCGTGTTCATCCAGGATGACGGGATTGGCATGGCGCGCGACCAGATAGGTCGTCACCAAAATGCCTATGAACAGCACGCCAATAAGGCTCAGCAGTGTGACCAGAATTGTGCCTTGTTTGCGCGACAGAAAATTGACGATGTGTTTTCTCATGGATGTTTTTTCTCCGTGGGAGTGATGAAGGTCATCTTGGCGGCGGTGGTTTCCGCGCCGGGCGTGGCCCGGCTGACGATTTCAAAATGATTGACGCCGGGCGGCAACTTGCCGGGCGGCACGATGATTTCAAATTGCGTTTGCAGTTCCTGTCCGGCTTTGAGTTGTAACGGCTGCGCCAGTTCAATGCGCGCGTCCGGCAGTCCGTTGAGCGAAAGCCGCAATTCGGAATCTTTGCTTTGCCGGTTGGCGGCGGTCATGCGAAAGGTGTTGTGAATCTGTCCGGCGTCATCAATGCGGTAAAGCTCCGTACGCACCGGCGCGATTTTGACCAGCACGTTGTCGCGCATCGAAAGCACGGCAAAAAGCCCAGAAACGTAAAACAGCAGCACCAGCATCACGACTATGCGCTTGCCGTCGCGCAAACCCAGCCGACGGAGCAGCGGCGTGCGCTTGTCGGTCAGCAATTCGCCGCGTTCGCCCCAGGCATAATGAATCAGGCTCTCTTTGCCGAGCTTTCCCAGCACGTCCGTGCAGGCGTCAATGCATTCGCCGCAATGAATGCATTCCATCTGGTAAGGAGTTTTGCGAATGTCTATGCCCATGTGGCAAACGCGCACGCACTTCTTGCATTCGATGCAATCTTTCTTCGCCGACTTGCCGTCGCCGTCACGGTATTGCACCACCAGCGTTTCGTTATCGCCCAGCATTCCCTGCAAGTAACCATACGGGCAGATGGTTTTGCAGAAGCCTTGCCGCACAAAAGCGAAATCCAGAAAGGTAATCAGCGTTGTGGCGGCCCCGGCAATTCCGCCTGCGGTTTGAATGTCCAGCGAAAACAGCCGGCGCGCCAAATCGCGCGGTTCGACGAAATACGAAATGAACACAAACGCCAGAAACACTGACGCCACGGCCAGCACCGCGTAAAACAACGCGCGGCTGATCCATTGCCGTTTTGTCGCCGCCAGTTTGATGAAGCGTTTGTTGACCGTGCGTTTGATCTTGTCTTCGATGGCCAGCGAAGCTTCGCTGAAGATCATCTGCGGACAGAAATAGCCGCAGTAAATCCGCCCGTAAAGCATCGAAGCCGCCGCAATCACGTAAAGCAAAAACAGCAGCGTGAAAAACAAAATGCCGAATTCATTGATCCACAGTTCGTAGCCCGCGAAGTAAAACCGCTCGCGCGGAATGTCGAAGCGCATGACGTTGAAAAACGGCAACGCGACGAAAATCAAAAAACAGCCGAGCTGAATCAACCGCCGATAACGATGGTAAGTCGTTTGCGGCGGCAGCGGTTGAACCGCGCGTTTGCCCGCCGGTTTGGAAACAGGCTTGGCGTCCGCTTCGGCAGAAAGACTTGGACTGCTGATATTCATGATTTTGAATGGTCGGTTGATTTCAGTGATGACAGCTTGTCGCTTCGGTTGCGTCGGTCAGCATAGGC
>CAZRXE010000375.1:0-1662 GCA_964603695.1 uncultured Heliomicrobium sp. | reverse complement strand
CGCCGCCCACTTCATCAGTGCGATTGGCGGCAATGGTCAGGCTGGTAAGTTTGGCTTTGTGCGCGTTGCGAATGAACAGCCCGCCGCCGAATGCACCGTAGTAAGTGTTGAGCGAAGCGTTATAAAAACGAATGGCGCGATTGTTGGTAAAGGAACTGTTGCTGATTTCCAGATTCGCGACCAGCGCAGGATTGGGCGGATCGTAAGCATCGCCGTCGCTGCCGAGCGCGCCGCCATTGGGCGCGGAGTTGTTGCGGAAAGAACAGCCGTCAATTTTGACCGCGCCGAACCGATTGAGAACGGCTCCGCCGGACCATGAACCTTGCACGCCGTCCACCGCGTTGTTTTCAAAAATGCAGTTGACCAGCGTCAGCTTGCCGCTGCTGACGATTGCGCCGCCACCCCAGAAAGAAGTCTTGCCGTTGCGCAGTGTCAGGCTTTCCAGCGTCAGTTCGCCGCCGCCCGCAACTTCAAAGAAGCGGAAGAGCGGTGCGGCGGCGGCGCGTTCGATGACAGCGCCCCGGCCATTGATGCCGATCTTCGCGTTGATCTGCGGATAAGCTGTTTGAGACAGGACTGCGTAAGTCACTTTGTACGTCGCGCCGGCTTGCAGTTCGATGACATCGCCTGTCGTCGCGGCCTTGAGCAGCGCATCGCGCAACGTGCAGTTGGCCGAAGGACAACCCGCGCCGATACCGTCGTTTGTGCTGTTGACGTAAATGGTTCCGGCCAGGGTGGGCATCGCGCCACATAGCAACAGCAATAAGATCGCCAACGGCTTGATCCGGCATTGCATTGTTTCCCACGTGAGCATGTTCGATTGTTCATTGAATTTCATGATTCCTCCACTGAAAGTCGAGCTGTTATCAAGTTGTTGTTCGCAGGCTGTGGATGCGAGTCGGGTCAATTTACGGGGCAGTTGAATCAAGAACCTCGCTGCATCCGGGCAACGTTTTCCAGCCTCAACCGCTAAAGCGTGAACTCCATGGTGGGCGTATCATCGTTCGTGGATTTTTTTCGCGGACGCGAGCAGCACGCGATCTCAAAACACAAAGGCCGGAGCAAGCGTTTCAAGCGCGCTTGCTTCGGCCTTTGTGTTTGTTTCGTGCTTGAAGGATTTACTTCACAGACACGTCATCAATGCGGAAGGTCGTCGGCAATGAACCATCCGTGATTGCGCGGAATTGAATGCGGACGGTCTGCCCGGCGTAAGCCGACAGGTTGTAAGCGCCGCGCAAGGTGTAGGCGTTGGTCGCCGTCACTTTGTTCAGGTTGCTGAACACCGCCAGCGTCGTCAGCAAAGTGCCGGACGAATTGCGGACTTCGACAAACAGCCGGTCGAAAATCGTCGTCGTCGTCGTTTCGCCGGAGGTCACATTCAGATAGAAGTTCAGGCTCGGCGAAGTGCCGCTCGGAATCGTGAGCTGTTGATACGCGGTCTGCGTCACGCTGTCCGTGCCGCCGCCAATCAGATAACCGGTTCCTGTTCGCTGATTGCCTCCAGTACTCCAAACAGCGCCGGACAACACCCAGGGCGAGGCGCTTCCTTCAAACCCGCCATTGACCAGCCGCTCCGGCGCGGCGGCATTGACGGTCAAGGTTACGGGCAGATTGAGCGGCGAATTGGTCGCGCCCGTCGCGCTGATGGTGATCGTGCCGTTG